>NZ_JACJOU010000019.1:300000-577988 GCF_014695725.1 Microcoleus sp. FACHB-672
GCTGCCCCCAACCGGGCGAGTATTGGCCCAATCGCAAAGAAACTCGCTCTTAGCTGGCTCACTAACTCGTAAGGCGCTTGCGATTGCCCGATTTCGGTGGCATTAACGTCTAAGATGTCCCCATTTCGCTCTATCTTCACGCCTAGGGCTGAAAGAATTTGGCCCATGCGAGCGACGTCGGCTAATAACGGAACGTTGCGGATTCGGCAATCCTCTGGACAGAGCAATGCGCCAGCCATCACCACCAAGGCAGCGTTTTTCGCCCCGCTAATTTTGACATGGCCTTGCAGAGTAGATCGGCCCCAAATGTGCAGAATCGAGTTGTCTGCTTTTTCAGGAGATGCGTGATTATCTTTCAAGTTGAGAGAGGAAGTAATATGTTTACCCTCCAGGATCAATTAATACTTTGTAACTTCTGATTTGGTTCCGATTTTACCGGAAAGATGTCAGATGTCCAGATTTATGCTTCCATAAGTTAGCAGTTTCTTCCGCATGATTGCTGAAATTAGGGATATTTAGCAAACCGGCTTGACAGCCACAGTGAATGGCGCTACGGTAGTATACTGCGATACGAGATAAACCAGTAAGCGGAACTGGCGGAATTGGTAGACGCGCATGATTCAGGTTCATGTGGTGCAAGCCTTCCGGGTTCAAGTCCCGGGTTCCGCATTTTTAAGGATGAGAGATAAAAGATCAGTGGAATTATTTGTTTTGACCGATAACCGATTACTTTCGGACTCAGGCAAAGAACTTTCACCCTTTATCCCTCATCTTTTATTTTTTCCATGCTGACGAGTCTTCAGAATTCTCTAGTCAAACAAATTCGGAAGTTGCACGCTGCCAAAGGCCGGCGGGAACAACAGCTATTTCTCATCGAAGGAACGCATTTGCTGGAAGAAGCGTGTGCGGTGAACTTCCCCCTCGTCACGGTTTGCTGCACGCCCCAATGGCAGGAACGTCATCCCAATCTGTGGGAAACGGCAACTGAAAACGCTGATCGCTCAGAAGTAGTGAGTGCTGAAGTGCTTGCAGCGTTGGCAACGACGGTTAACCCGGATGGCGTTGTGGCAACAGCGCAACGGACGGCAATCGCTTCACCCTCCGGTACCACAGATTTGGGTATTGCCTTGGAAACGTTGCAAGATCCGGGCAACCTTGGCACCATTATCCGGACGGCAACGGCTGCCGGTGCAGGCGGTTTATGGCTGAGTGGGGATAGTGTAGATGCGGATCAGCCAAAGGTGCTGCGGGCGTCAGCAGGTGCATGGTTTCGGTTGCCAATAATCGTTAGTCCCGATTTAAAAGCTGAAGTTGGTCGCTGCCGGCAGCAGGGAATGCAAGTAATCGCAACTGCTAGCAATGCCCCAGAAACTTATTGGGAAATTGACTACCGCCGCCCTACGCTGATTTTGCTTGGTAATGAAGGGGCTGGCTTATCTGCTGATTTAGTAGAGTTGGCAGATCGGCAAGTCAAAATTCCTCTCAAAGCCGGTGTGGAGTCGTTGAATGTGGCCATCGCTGCTGCCCTGATATTATACGAAGCTCAACGGCAACGCGGCTTCACTCCTGAGAATTCTGACAATCCGTCGATTTTGGATACTTAGATTGAAAAAACTGCTCAATATCTGCGGCTGCTTGTTCTAGCTCAGTGAGTTCAATTTTTTTTAACGGCTTTTTGTTGGCTTTGGCAGGTGTCTCACGTTCAACAGCCGGTTCTGATTTTTGCTGTTGCACTTCCTCGTCAGTTAAGGTTTTCTGCAATTGGTCAAGCGAATCAAAAAAGGATCGTGTAGCCTCTCGACGCAGATCTCGCTGATTATCACGATCCATAGTGCTTGACTCCCAATTTGACAACTAAAGACTCCAACTGCTCACCTCGGCTAAGTGTTGCAAGATAAAAGGCAAATTTCTAGAATTCATAAATATCGCCAATCTAGCTGTCACTTACAACAAGCATTATGCTGAGTTTATCTATTTTTCTGTGGCGTAGCTAGTGGGAATATTAAGGGGATCAAGCCGGCCTTCGATCAATCTGCCGGTAATTGCCGAGGGGAGAAGCGCAGAGAGTGTCTGGAAGATCAGCATTATTTAATTTTTAACCCCTAACAGAGGATGGCAAGCGTCCTACCTGTGCAGCAGAGGCGGGAAAAAAATCTTGTGCCAGCGAGCGCCTCCAGTTGACAATAAGGAGGGTAGCGCACCCCTAACTTGAGGTGCCCCTAATTTCGCCGCAAGCTTCGTTGAAACAAAACAGTAAAAATGTTTGAATAGGTAGTCTGCTCACTCTAAAACCTAAAATCTAAAATCTAAAATTGCTATGAGTCAGGGATTTGATTACGATTTGCTAATTATCGGGGCCGGTGTGGGCGGACATGGTGCGGCTTTGCACGCGGTCAGCTGCGGCTTAAAAGTGGCGATTGTGGAATCGGCTGAAATGGGCGGCACCTGTATTAACCGGGGCTGCATTCCCTCAAAAGCCTTGCTGGCGGCTGCCGGTCGCGTGCGGGAACTGCGGGATGCTCACCATCTCAAGACGTTGGGGATTCAATTAGGCGAAATGACGTTCGACCGGCAAGCCATTTCAGACCATGCCGGCAGCATCGTCAGCAAAATTCGCGGCGATATGACCAATAGCCTCAAACGTCTGGGCGTCGATGTGATTCAAGGATGGGGCCGGCTAGCTGCATCACAAAAAGTAACCGTCACGACAGACAAAGGTGAAAAAACAGTCACCGCCGACGAGGTTATTTTGGCTCCCGGTTCGGTTCCTTTTGTCCCCCCAGGCATTGAAATTGACGGAAAAACCGTATTTACGAGTGATGGCGGCATCAAGCTAGAATCACTGCCGTCTTGGATCGCCATCATTGGCAGTGGTTATATTGGCCTAGAGTTTGCCGATATTTACACCGCACTGGGCAGTGAAATCACGATGATCGAAGCCCTAGATCAGTTGATGCCTACGTTTGACCCAGATATTGCCAAACAAGCTCAGCGCGTGCTGATCGCGCCCCGCGACATTGAAACCAGAGTGGGGCTTTTGGCGAAAAAAGTAACGCCCGGATCGCCGGTGGTGATTGAACTTGCCGACGCCAAAACCAAAGAAATTGTAGAAGTTTTAGAAGTGGATGCCTGCTTGGTTGCAACAGGACGCATTCCAGCCACCAAAGATATGGGATTGGAAGCTGCCGGCGTTGAAATTGACCGGCGCGGTTTTATTCCGGTTGATGACCGCATGGCGGTATTATCTGGCGGTGAGCCGGTGCCCCACCTGTGGGCAATTGGCGACGCCACCGGCAAGATGATGCTCGCTCATGCAGCCTCCGCACAGGGCATCACAGCAGTGGAAAATATTTGTGGGCGTCCTCGTACCGTTGATTATCGCTGCATCCCCGCCGCCGCCTTCACTCACCCAGAAATTAGCTTTGTTGGCATGACAGAGCCGGCAGCCAAGGAAATGGGCCAAGCCGAAGGATTTGAAGTGGGAGCAGTGCGGACATACTTCAAGGGCAATTCTAAAGCTATTGCCGAAGGGGAAACCGACGGTTTAGCCAAAGTGATTTACCGGCAAGACACCGGCGAATTGTTAGGTGTTCATATTCTGGGTATCCACGCCGCCGATTTAATCCAAGAAGCCGCCAATGCCATCGCCCACCGGCAATCTGTGCGCGATTTAGCCTTCTTGGTTCACACTCATCCCACCCTCTCGGAAGTGCTGGATGAAGCCTATAAGCGAGCACTGACGCCTCACTGAGTCCTAAGTCCTGAGTGGGGGAGGAGGAGAGTGGGAGAGTGGGAAATGGCATTGGCAGTGCTGAGTGGGAGAGGGGGAGTTTAAGAAAAGACGCGATTAGCCCAATCCCCCATGCCCCATCCCTCGCCTGTGGTGAATTACCACAGACTCGCCCCATGCCCAATTCCCCATGCCCCATGCCCCATGCCCCATCCCCAATTCCCTTAATATGCACATTCGACGCCGTCCTCCAAATCCATCTGTTGCCGTTACTTCCCTGCGCTATCAAGTTAAAATGGCTGACTCGGAACCGCGCCATATTCTAGAAGAAATTGTCTGGCAAAAGGAAACTGAAGTCGCCCAACTGCGAGAACGCTTGCCTTTAGCTGAGCTACAGTATCAGGTAAAAAGCGCACCGGCACCCCGCGATTTTTTGGCGGCGTTGCGGGAAGGCAAAACGCAACCGGCACTGATTGCGGAAGTCAAGAAGGCGTCTCCCAGTAAGGGCGTAATCCGGGAGGATTTCGAGCCGGTGGAGATTGCTCTCGCCTACCAGCAAGGCGGTGCGAGCTGCATCTCGGTTTTGACGGATGAGAAATTTTTTCAAGGCAGCTTTGAGAATTTGCGGCGGGTTCGCTCCTCAGTTGAGCTGTCGGTGCTATGCAAGGATTTTCTAATTTATCCCTACCAAATCTACCTGGCTCGCCTCAACGGAGCTGATGCGGTGCTGTTGATTGCGGCGATTCTTTCTGACAAGGATTTACAATATTTCGTGAAAATTGTTAAGGTTTTGGGAATGACAGCCCTGATAGAAGTTCACACCTTGGAGGAACTTGATCGGGTGCTGGGCATTGAGGGTGTAACGTTGGTGGGGATTAATAATCGCAATTTGGAAGACTTTTCTGTGGATCTGCAAACCACTGTTGGACTGATGGCAGAACGAGGCGAGCAGTTGCGTGAACGTGGTATTTTAGTCGTGAGCGAGTCGGGGCTGCACGCCAGAGAGGATTTGAGTCGGGTTGCAGATGCCGGCGCTACTGCGGTTCTCATTGGTGAGTCTTTGGTGAAACAGCCAGACCCAGCCGATGCCATCGCGAAGCTTTTCTTAAACACTTAGGACTTGCCAGCAAACCAAAAATTGTGGAGACAGATCGGAGCAAGTCAGGTCTTTACTGCCGGCAAATCCGATTTGTGAAAGGATAAATGTGAGCGGTTAGCATTCAAAAACATATTAATTAAGGAAAAATAAATTATTTTCCTGTGTGCCTTTCCTCGGCTGAAGCAGGCGTGCTAATCGCTTTGCCGTGGCAGGGGGGGCGGGTATAGAGTATGATGCAATACTAGACTCTGCAGTTTGGAAACTTAGGTTTCTTTGAATGGCGGCGAAACGCCCAGATCCAGTTATATGCTTGGTTCTGCAACGCCTCATTTTATGACGATCAGGTCTCGGTTCACTTGAGGTAGATCAGCTTTCATGGAGCCTATTCCTCTTCCTTCTCATATCCACTACGAATTGCTATTGCAACTGTTAGAGCGTCAAACAATGTTTGCTGTTGGGCAAAAGCCTTCTCAACGCGAACAGGTACATCAGCTAATTTCGACGCTCCGCAAAGCGCTTGCCCAACAGAAGCAACTAGAAGATAGCTGTGAACGAGCGAATGTACCCATAGAGTACCGTTGGTCACTCAATGACAACAACGGAGAACAGGCTTCTACTCAGAATTTTCGGAAAGCACAGCAGCAACCACCGGCCTGATACGATATTTGGATCGAGCAATGGGCGGATTTGAAATGATGAATGCTGCTGCCGCTCGTTTTTCTAAATGAATCGGTTGCCGGCATTTACCACAATGGGACGAGAAAGTAAAAAGTAAAAAATCAGTGATTTTTTCTGTTACTTTTGCATATCGCTTTGTGCTATAAAAACACCCCTAGCCACTAAAAAAGATTTTTGAGACAGTAGGACGGACTCATGGACGATAAGCTGATGCTGATGATTCCTGGCCCAACGCCGGTGCCAGAGCAGGCATTACTCGCGCTCTCTCGGCACCCAATTGGCCACCGCAGTGGTGATTTTAGTAAAATCATGGCCGAGGTTACTCAAAACCTCAAATGGCTGCACCAAACGGAAAACGATGTTTTGATTTTGACAGCCAGCGGCACCGGCGCGATGGAAGCAGGAATTATCAACTTTCTGAGTCCGGGCGATCGGGTTTTGGTTGGCTGTAATGGTAAATTTGGCGATCGGTGGGCTGAAGTTTGTGAAGCTTATGGACTCGCCGTAGAGAAAGTTTCCGCAGAGTGGGGCAAAGCACTCGAACCTGAACAGTTCCGAGAAAAACTGGCAGCAGACACCGGCAAACAAATCAAAGCCGTGATCCTTACCCACAGCGAAACGTCCACCGGCGTGCTTAATGACTTAGAAGCGATCAACCGGCACGTCAAAGATCATGGCGAAGCCTTGATGATGGTAGACACCGTTACCAGCTTAGGGGCGGTTAATGTGCCGATGGATGCCTGGGGATTGGATGTTGTGGCATCTGGGTCACAAAAAGGCTATATGATTCCTCCTGGGCTGGGTTTTGTCGGTGTTAGCCCGAAAGCTTGGGAGGCTTACAAAACGGCAAAACTTCCCCGCTACTACTTGGATCTGGGTAAGTATCGTAAAGATGCTGCGAAAAATACTACGCCTTTTACACCGCCAGTCAACTTGTTTTTTGCCCTGCAAGCCTCGCTGAACATGATGCGGAATGAGGGGTTAGAAAATATTTTTGCACGGCACCAGCGCTTAATGAAGGCCACTCGCGCTGCAATTAAAGCAATGGATCTCCCGCTGTTGACCTCGGATGAGGCAGCCAGTCCAGCGATCACAGCCGTAGGGCCGGCACAAATAGACGCAGAAAAAGTGCGTTCAATTGTGAAAAAGCGGTTCGATATTGTCCTCGCCGGCGGACAAGATCATCTTACGGGCAAGATATTCCGAATTGGTCACTTAGGTTTTGTCAGTGATCGTGATATCTTGGCGGCGATTGCTTCTCTAGAAGTTGCCTTCAAAGAATTGGGTCATAAAAGCTTCACTCCGGGTGCCGGTGTTGCCGCTGCTGCTGAAATTTTTGCTCAGTCTTAGGCAAGAATTTTAAATCTAATTATTTAGGCTTCAAAATCAAAAGAGCGGGCTGTTTAACAAACCCGCTCTTTTTATTATGTTGTTTTGATTGTTGCCGAAGTCAATTTTCAAAAACATTTTCTCCTGCGTCCGGATCAAGCCGGTGGACAAGCTAGATAACATAAATCAAATCTTATGCTGTTTCCAGCCAGTCGTAGATTCGTTCTAACTGTTCAATCGTTACCAAGCCATACTGCCAAAGAATCATGGGCAATGGGCCTGGATCTTGCTCCCGATGCCGCAGAGCGATTTTAAGACAGGATGCAGAAATTGCTAAATCGTCTTGTAAAAATCGGATGAATTTATTGTGTGTTGCGGGTGCCATGTCTACCTTCCACTTCCTCAATTAAACCTAATTTTGTATCATCAATCCTGCTTTTAAAGAGTGCAGTTAGCCAGTATGGAATCTGTACACCGGGGTTGCCGACGATTCGTACCCATGAAGGGACGATAAGCCGGTTTATTGTGTGCCAGACGCTGCTAAAACTTTGTCACGCCCAGGACTGAAAGCTCTAAGGCTACTTGTCCTCTTCGCGTGCGTTTTGCACGGATCTCCGAATTCGTTGGGAGCTTTGATACCGCTGCAGACAACTTATTCGCTAATCCCTAGTGCATCAGGTTCTGCGAGCAACAACATCTGTAAATTTACAGATTTTTAGACCAGAACCCGATTGGCGCTTCAGCCGTTCTACTGAAACTTTTTATGAGCTAGAGCCGGCTTACATTTGCCAAACCCTTGCTACATCAATATTCCTTCCCTTTCGGGATGGTTTTGTGGGGGTCCACTCCTGTCTCACTCCTACACCAAAAGAAATACGCTTTGAGTGTACTTTCCCCCCAATCTCCGCCCTTGACTACAACCGCTAAATTCAGGATGAGGCGACTACCTCAGACTTAACTATCGATTGAGTTTGAGCGATTCACGGTATCTTGTACAAATTTACTCTAACTGTATTCATTTCTTGCCGCAGTCGAGTAAAGATTGTACAGAGATTTTGTGAAGTTTCCAAGAAGCATTTTATAAATTTTTTGCTCCTCAGATAGACAGATTAACAAATCCCGGTCGTTCTGTCCACAATCACAGATTATGCAACTTTAATGGTTTGGATAAGGTTTGGCAGGGGATTGAGGAGCTTGCTCGGTGCCGGCTTCTAAAAACTCGATAGCAATTTGATCGCCGGCTTTCAAGCCTAGTTCAGCAGCTCTGCCGCCTCGCAGCTCAATCACTTGGTCAACCAGTGTACCATCTGGGCCGTAAGTCGGACAAGGTAGCGTGGTGCAAGGCGGCACATTTGCCTCAATCGCTTGCACTTCCCCATCGCGCAAAAAGATCATATCCAAATTAATCGCAACATTCTTCATCCAAAAGCTGACACTTTGGGGCGGGTTAAAGGGAAACAACATCCCACGATCATCGGCTAAGGAAGTTCGGTACATTAACCCGGTGGCTTGTTGTTGCGGTGTTTTGGCCACTTCCAGGGCAATGCGTTTACCGGCAATGGTTGCTTTTGCGGAAATCGGTAACGCTTGCCCTTGGGAAGTGCTCACCGACACTGGAGAAACCACAGCCGGCAAGGTTGGATCATTGGATGATCCAGCCTGAGAGCTTTCTGGTGCCGGTTGTGAGCATCCCATCAGCAAAACACTAAGCGCTATTCCTAATAAACTATTGTGATCAATCACCTCGCACTGGCTCCTTTTTAGAATCGATTTTAGAGAGTGGGTTTAACGATAATTTTTCACCCCTAAAATCTCAAATTCCCTATGCTTCTCGTAAAACGTAGCCAACACCTCGCACCGTCTGAATCAGGCGCTTCTGACCTTCATCTTCTATTTTGAGACGCAAATATCGAATATACACCTCAATCACATTCGATTCACCCATAAAGTCATAACCCCAAACATTTTCTAAAATTTGGTCGCGGGTTAGCACTTCTCTGGGGTGTTCCATCAAATACTTCAGCAGTTCATATTCCTTCATGGTTAGCTCGATCACCCGTCCATTCCGCAAGGCGCGGCGGGTAGACAGATCCAGCACCAGATCACCAAAGCGTAACTGTTCCGTCCCTGGCGCATCGGGCTGCAGATACAGACGCACCAGTTGCAAGAAATCTTCGCTGCGATAGGGTTTGAGAAAATAATCATCCGCCCCCGCTTCTAAACAAGCTACGCGATCATCAACGCTATCACGAGCCATTAATAGCAGCACCGGCGCTCGGTTGCCAACTCTTCTCAGTTGCGTGCATAACTGCAAACCCGACTCTCCCGCCAGCATCCGATCCACAACAATTAAAGACGGCTGGAGTTGATCGGCTTGAGAAAGGCCGGTGGTTGCATCATAAGCGACAACCGGCTCATAACCAGATTCTTTTAAATCCAGACTGACATTGTGCGCCAGCGCGGCATCCGTTTCTATCAGCAGGACACAGGGATTTCGATCAAGCATAATAGCCCTTGTTAGTAATTCTGAGTGGTTAGGCATCAGCGGCAAATGGGCAATCTCATCGGGGTTCAGGAACTTAGCTACCTCCAAACCCATAACCCAATAACGACTGACCACTGACTGCTAACAGAAGACAACTTTACCCATCAGGGTAGTTCCACTGAGGTGGGTTTGGCAATGTGAGGTAAACCCCAGCCCAATTTTTCTCGCAGGATGTGGAAAAATTCCGGGGGTTGCAGGCGGATAAATCGAGCGCCGTAGTTGGATTTCTCAACCCGCACCTGATCGTCTGGCAAAACATAGCAGCCGGCATTCCCATCTACTACCATCACCAGCCGGTTAGGGTTGGCTGGATAAATCGTCACCGGCTCTGTATTGGCAAATACTAGCGCACGAGAAGCCAGAGAGTGAGGGCAGATCGGCAATAGCTGCAACACCGGCACTCCAGGCGTCACAACTGGGCCACCTGCTGACAAGGCATAAGCGGTTGAGCCGGTTGGCGTTGAGATAATAATCCCATCAGCAGCGATATCAACCGGCGCGTGCCGGCCCACTTCTATTTCAAAGTGACACATACAGGTGAGCGCTTCTCGGTGCAGCACCATTTCATTCAGGCATAGCGCTTCCCACAGCCGCACCTCTTCTCGAAGTAACTGCACTGAGAGCATGGTGCGCTCTTCAATTTCATAATCCCCAGCCAGCAGCTTTTCGAGCGCTTGGGGCAGTTGATTTAAATAAGTCTCGGTTAAAAACCCCATGTGGCCGGTGTTCACCGCTAGCAGGGGGATACCCCAAGGCGCGACTTGACGAAATGCCGAAAGCACCGTCCCATCTCCCCCCATCACCACGGCAAACTTCATGTCATCGTCGAAACCGGGGGGTGCCAGTTGCTCTATCGGGGTGTGGCAAATCGGCTTACCGGGGGTAGAATAGCCGAGAATTCCTCCGATGCCGGTGGTCATGCAAACATCCCACCCACAGCTATTTAGCTTGTCTTTCAGATCCTGTGCGGCGCGACAAGCTATGGGTTTAAGATCGTTGTAAATAATGCCAGCTTTGGGCACACTCAGAGTCCGGGTTAGGGTTCAGAATTATAAGGAGGAATTTTAACACCTCACATCTTAAAAAAAGCTGTGAGAGGTTGGGCAATGGCTTTGCGATCGCTGCAAGAAACAGCGACTCACCATTCCTGCCTATTTTTACCGCGCCGGCTCAGCGCCTTTACTTTGCTAGGTTTAATCGTTGCATATTTTGCACCGGCTGGCTATTGGGTTGCGGACGCTTCCATCCCACCCATCAACTAGATCCGGCTTGGAAAACCTCACACGGTCGGATTTTCAGCCAGCGCAGTTCTTTCAGCCATTTTGATTAAAACGGGACTTTTCGTTTATTTTGCTTATTTTGCTTTTTAAGTTTTCCTTTCTCGTAATCTAATTCCTTCAACTTCTTCATAATTCGGCTGTAGTAGTCTTGCAGATAGGCTTCTAAGGTGGTTGTCTCTTGGGAATCTAGCCCAAACACCTGATAAACCTCGTCCATTTCTGCGGTTAAAGGTTTGCCATTGGCGACGACTTCTGCAAAAGCCAGCCGATCGGCCACATTCCATCCCCACTGAAAGAACCGAGTCACGTTGCGAACTCCTCGCAGTATAGCTAAGGGCAGCCGCGTCACCTTTGCTTGCTGCCCACAGAGGCGTTCGCACAGGCGGATAATTTCATCGGCACTCCATGCCCGTGTCCCTACGATGGGAAAAGCTTTGTTTTCTGCTTCCGGAACCGAGACGGCGCGGACGGCAAATTTGGCCACGTCTTGGGTGTCCATAAATGCCACAGGAGAGGTTTCCCCTGTTATCCAAACCGCTTGATTTTCTAAAATCGGAATGGCGTACTGACCGATTAACCCTTGCATGAAGCCACAGGGTTTGAGGATCGTATAGTTCAAGCCCGATTCCGCTAAGAATAGCTCCGTACACCGCTTGATTTCCATCAGCGGGACTTGCGGATATTTCTGGGCGTCTAGAATTGAAAAGAATATATAACGTTCGACACCGGCAGCCTTCGCGGCTTGAATCAGCGCCACTTTGCCATCCCAGTCTACTTCTTTCACGCTTAGGGAATCTGTCGGTCGAGCGGTTGCGACATCGATCACTGCCGTCACCCCTTCTAGGGCAGGTGGCAAGCTTTCGGGTTCGCACAAATCTCCCCTTACCAGTTCAGCGCCCCATTCTTTTAGAAAAGCAGCTTTTTTCAGGTTACGGACTAAGCAGCGTATTTGATAGCCCTCATCCAAGGCACGGCGGGCGACTTGTCTCCCTAAAGTGCCGGTGGCACCGACAACCAATAAAATCATGAAGAATTGATTACGATTCTTAAAACTTTCTCTAAGATAGTATCAGAATTTTCTCATTTTGACACAAAACTTAACAAATAGAGCAAAAAATCGGTAGGGCATCGGCACTTTTACGAGAGAAAATGGAGACAGGGAAAAAATGCTTACCGTTTTATGGCGTATTGATAGATTGAACAATTGCCACCCTTCACGGGGACATTAAACGGATTGAAATAATTTATATTTTGATCACCGGCCAAGATTCGTAAAATTTATAAAGCCACAAGCAAGATAAAGCCGGCACCTAACAGTCAACAACTGTAGGGTTTTGAACATTGAACTCGCAAATGGGGGGGGAGGGGATATATGGGAAGAAAGTGCAAAAAGATCAGGGTTTGAGCCACTGATATCAGCGCTGCCGATGACTTAAGGTAAAAATTTACCCAGCTCAGTCGGCACACATTTTGAATGACTCGTTAAATACCGCAAAAGATTACCCTGTCAAGTTTCATAACCGGGTATGTATATTTGTGTATATATCTTTTGTGTGAGTAATTTTTTATAGATAGGGAATCTAAGAAAGACAAATGGATCAACTAGACATAGACCCAGCATTGGAAAACCTACTACAGTATCTAAAACATAGTCGGGGCATAGATTTCACTGGCTACAAACGGTCAAGCTTGATGCGCCGAGTCAACAAACGGATAGAGACAGTCGGAATAGAGAGTTATATCGAGTATCAAGACTATCTGGAACTGCATCCAGAAGAATTTGTTCATTTATTTAATGGCCTATTAATTAACGTTACGGGCTTTTTCCGAGATCGCTCAGCCTGGGATTATATCGTGAGCAACGTCGTTCCCAAGATGATTGCCGAGAAAGACGGGGGTGAAAACTTCCGGCTGTGGAGTGCCGGCTGCGCCTCTGGGGAAGAAGCCTATACCTTAGCGATCATCATGGCAGAAGCGGTTGGCTTTGAGCAATTTCGCGAGAGAGTTAAAATTTTTGCCACCGATATTGACGAAGAAGCACTCAACCAAGCTCGACTGGGTACTTATTGCCACAAAGAAGTTACAGGACTTCCTAAAGAATATCTAAAGAAATACTTCGAGCTAATCGATAACCGCTATGCATTTCGGAAGGATCTGCGGCGATCAATTATTTTTGGCCGCAATAACTTAGTGCAAGATGCACCCATTTCTCGGATTGATTTGCTAACGTGCCGCAACACCATAATGTATTTCAACGCCGAAACTCAAGCAAAAATCCTGACACGCTTTCACTTCGCTTTGAATGACGGCGGCATTTTATTTTTAGGGAAGGCAGAAACCTTGCTTACCCACAACCACAGCTTTGCGCCCGTGGATTTAAAACGGCGTATCTTTACGCAAGTGCAAAAAGGAAATTTGCGGGATCGCCTGTTGCTTTTGCCCCAAGCAGAAACTCCAGATACGTTAGACTTTCGTTCAAATCTAGTGCGTATGCGTGAAACTGCTTTTGATGCCGGCACCTCAGCCCAAGTTGTGGTGGATACCAGCGGTTCAGTCGTGTTAGCGAACGAACGAGCACGCAACCTTTTTGATCTCAAAGCTAAAGATATAGGCCGGCCTTTACAAGATTTAGAAGTTTCCTACCGTCCCGTCGAGTTACGCTCTCGGATCGCGCAAGTTTATTCAGAATGCCGCGCGATTGTCTTAAAAGATATTGAGTGGTTGCAGCCTAACAGCGTGATGCACTATTTAGACGTCGAGATAACGCCACTGTCAAGTGCTACTGGGGTTTTGCTGGGTACAAGTATTAGCTTCAGCGATGTCAGCCGGACTAAACAGCTGCAAGAGGAATTGCAACAAGCCAACCAAGAGTTGGAAATGGCTTATGAAGAAGTACAGTCTACTAACGAAGAATTAGAAACCACCAACGAGGAATTGCAATCCACCGTCGAAGAGTTAGAAACCACCAACGAGGAATTGCAATCCACCAACGAAGAGTTGGAAACGATAAATGAGGAATTGCAATCCACCAATGAAGAACTGCAAACAATTAACGACGAACTGCGTTATCGCACCGATGAACTCAACCAAGCGAATGGGTTTTTAGAATGTATCCTCACCAGTCTGCGGAGTGGGGTTGTGGTCGTGAACCGAGATTTGCTGATTCAAATTTGGAATAACAAAGCTGAAGATTTATGGGGTATGCGGTCGGATGAAGTGCACAACGAGCATTTTCTCAATTTGGACATCGGTCTGCCGGTGGGCCAACTGAGGCAGTCCATTCGTGATTGCTTGAATGCAGAGTCACAAATGTCTGAAATAATACTGGATGCTACAAACAGACGTGGCAGGATGATGCAGTGTAAAATTGTTTGCACGCCCCTCCTGAATTGGCAAAAAAAAGTTGACGGGGCGATTTTGCTAATGGATGAGGTTGTTCGGCAGGAGCCGGTTCAACAATAGGGGCAGAAATTCTTCCCAGTTCTGAGAGACAACAGCAGGGGAAGAAGCCGGCGGAAGAAATGAAGGGAAGCGCAAAAACGACAAGAGAGAATGTATCTGCGGTTACTAAAAATAGGATTAAGGAGATCACAGTCAACATCTATTCGGTAATAAACCTGTCTTCAGTCTTCTAGTCGATGCAGCGCTTCATGAAAATGTCTTAAAAACAACTATGAGAAATTTATTCAGAAGCCTTAATTTGTTGCTGTGTAATGAAGCCAACAATTTAGAAAGCGGTTAAATCGACAAAAATTCAATAATGGCGGCAGGTGTAGTGTGAACATAGACAATCAGTTACTCCAGCAGATAGAAAATGTCAGTTCGCGCTTGACACAAATGCACGAGTGTGTCCAAGACTTGCCGGCATATAAAGTAGAAGTGATAACGGAAGTCCTCGAACAAGTTAACGTTTCCCTAGAAGAACTCAAGGTTGCTAGAGAACAGCTAACCGTACAAAACGAACAGCTAAGCATTACTAGAGAGCAATTAGAACGAGAGCGCCAGCGCTATAAAGAGCTGTTTGAGTTCGCACCGGATGCCTATTTAGTAACCGATGACAATGGAACGATCCGGGAAGCCAACTACACTGCCGCCGTTCTTCTGTGCGTTTCTCAACGGTTTTTAGTGGGCAAACCCCTGAGCATTTTTGTCGCGGAAACACAGCGTCGGGACTTTCGCTTGCGAATTAATCAGCTGAAAGTCGGCGAATTGGAGAGGCTGCGGGAGTGGGAATTGCGAATGCAGCCGCGTAGAGGAGATAGCTTTGAGGTTGCCATCACCGTGAGTGCAGTCTGGAACCCGGAAGGTTTTAACTTGCGCTGGATGCTGCGCGACATTACCAGGCGTAAGCAAGTTGAGGCGCAACTTGGGCAAATGCACTTAGAAAACTTGCGGCTGCAAGAGATAGCTCATGTTAAATCGCAGTTCTTATCCGCGATTTCTCACGAACTTCGCACACCGATGAACGCGATCCTAGGTTTTTCGCAACTGCTGCTGCGCCACCCCCACTTGTCCTTAGAACCCAAGCAAGTTCAAATGGTGGAACGCATTCATGATAATGGTCATAATTTATTGGGATTGATTAATGACGTCCTCGACCTTTCAAAAGTCGATGCCGGCCGGATGGATTTGCGATTAGAAGAAGTGGACGTGGTGGATTTAGTTCATAAAACAACTGAAGAATTGCAATCTTTGGTGATTGAAAAACATTTATTTTTGCAGGTTCATACTGAGCTACAAAATCCGATCATAAGTAATAACCGTTCTCGTCTGCGTCAGATTTTAGTGAATCTGGTTGCAAACGCGATTAAATTTACAGAAACCGGCGGAGTGCGGATAGTGGTGCGTGAAGTTGAAGGAGACTTAGAGCGGCTCATCATTGAAGTTAAAGACACGGGCATTGGAATTCCTCAAGAGCATATAGAACGCATTTTTGAGGCATTTGAACAAGTAGATCGCAGCGCGAAGCGCGACTATCAGAGCACAGGTTTGGGTTTAGCTATCAGCAAATCGCTTGTAGAGTTAATGCAAGGAACGATTACGGTTACCAGTCAAGTTGGAGAAGGTTCGACCTTTTGTGTTGAACTGCCTCGGCAACTGAAGGCTGGCAAATAAGCAGGCTCTACGGCAGATCCTCGATTATTGCAAAATTCATGCAACTCAGCGGTTGAGTCAGCTGTTCTGCTAGCCTGAGTAAAGTAGCGCACCTTTGCCAAAGAAAACAAAAATATTGGCGTTGCTCAAAGGAATAAAGAAATGCCTGGTCACGATATTATCGTCATTGGTGCCTCCGCCGGCGGAGTAGACGCCTTATCAAAACTGGTTCGCAAATTACCCTCACAATTGCCGGCAGCGATTTTTATTGTTCTTCATATGTCAGCCAACAGTAGAAGTCTCATGGCGGACATCTTAAATCGTGCAGGTGCTTTAAAAGCCATGCCGGCCAAAGACGGTGACGTGATTGAACATGGACATATTTATATAGCACCCCCCAACCATCACCTGCTCATTAAGCCGGGTTATATCCGCTTATCCCAAGGGCCAAAAGAAAACTGTCACCGGCCAGCGGTTGATCCTTTATTTCGCACGGCGGCGCGGGCTTACGGTCAGCGAGTGGTGGGGGTGATTTTATCTGGCACACTTGACGATGGGACTGCCGGCCTGATAGCGGTGAAAAGTTGCGGCGGCGTAGCGATTGTGCAAAACCCTGAAGAGGCGATGTTTTCGGGAATGCCAAAGAGTGCGATCAACAATGTGAGCGTTGATCATGTTCTGCCGATTACCGAAATTGCGGCGCAATTGGTGCAACTTGCTGATCAGCTCGTGCACGATGAAGACCCAGGGCCGATGCCTGAGGAAATAAAATTGGAATCGGACATTGCAGAATTAGATAGAGCTGCAATGGAGCGCGAGGCACACAGAGGAACGCCGGCCAATCTGGGTTGTCCGACCTGCGGCGGTACTTTGTGGGAACATAATGCCGGCGATCTACTGCGCTTCCGTTGCCGCGTCGGCCACGCTTGGTCAGCAGATAGTTTGATATCACAGCAGTCTGAGGCCATTGAAGAGGCACTGTGGACAGCATTTAGAGCTTTAGAAGAAAGTTCGGCTTTGTCGCGCCGACTGGCTAAACGGGCGCACGGTCGCAAGCAAGGGCAAATTGCAGCACGTTTTGAAGATGAGGCGCTGGAGAGGGAGGAGCAAGCTGAAGTGATCCGAAAGGTGCTTGCGAATAAGGACAAACACGACTATCTGGAGTATGGAAATAATTAGAATATAGGCATTTGGGCGCAAAGATTCGTGGGGGACATCTCCCTCAGTCTCTAGAGTTCCCTCGCTAGTCGGTTGCCGGTCTTAAAGGTAAGGTTAAATTAAGGCTCTGGTGCAATATTTTAAATTGTGTTATGTCCAAACCGCTTGACGCTCAAACTGAAATCGCTTCGTTGCCGGTGACAGAAGGCTTGAACTGCAGCGCGGTGCATCCTGTCGATCTCAACAGTGTTCGTCTGTTGCATCGGGATATTCTTAATCCTGAAAAAGCCCAACGGATGGCAGAATTCTTTAGTTTGCTTGGCGATGCTAACCGCTTGCGGATTGTGTCTGCCTTAGCCGTGCAAGAGCTGTGTGTCTGTGATTTGGCTGCTGCCGTTAAAATGAGCGAATCGGCTGTTTCTCACCAGCTGCGAATGCTGCGGGCGATGCGTTTAGTAGGTTATCGCAAGCAGGGACGGAATGTTTTCTACCACCTTAAAGACACTCACGTACTCAACCTTTACCGGGAAGTGGCTGAACACTTGGATGAACCGGAGGACTAAGGGAATGTGTGGGGATGCGGCTGGGAAGCGGCACTGAGATGCCGGTGAGCATTCAATGCCGCAAACATTACTCTTTTTCCGCGCCTTGAATTTTCAGCAACACGAAGCCGGCAGCGATGCCTACGAAGACTAGGGAAAAAGAAAGAAGTGCCGCGTTGAAAATTTCACCGCTCATGTTTGTTATTGCTCCTTTGGGATGAATGGAAGGTGAGCTGAGATCACCACAGCGTATGGGACAGCCTACCTGGAAGTGTTAGCCTAGCAGGAAGTATTGTAAAACAGTTCGGGGTTGAATCCTCAATTGTTGATGGGTAGAGCCGGTATGGCCGGTTAAAGGCTGCCGGCTTTCCCTCTATCCGTTATAATTTTTTCTCCCACTTTCCCACTCAGCACTCTCCTGCAATAGCGACTATGAATAACAATATCCGTCCTCGTCTTGCTGTCACGTTGGGAGATCCTGCCGGCATTGGCCCAGAAGTGGTTCTGAAGGCTTTGGCAGATCCGGAAGTGATCCAAGCTTGCGAGGTGACGGTGGTTGGATCTCGGTCGCTTTTGCTGGAAACTCACACACAACTCAGCCGGCACCCTCAAGTGGGGGAAACCCTGGCAGATCCGCAGCAGTTAGATATTTTAGATGTGCCGGTGAATAGAGAACTCGGTGAAATTAAGACCGGCACTGGCAATGCGGCAAGTGGTGCAGCAAGTTTTGCTTATATGAAAGTAGCGATTGAGCAAACGCTTGCCGGCGAGTTTCAAGGCATTGTCACCGGCCCGATTTCTAAGACCGAGTGGAAAGCCGCAGGATATGATTATCCGGGACAAACTGAATTGTTAGCTGAAGCTGCCGGTGTCAAGCGATTTGGGATGTTGTTTGTGGCACGTTCTCCCCACACCGGCTGGACGCTTCGCACGTTACTTGCAACCACACATATTCCTTTATCCCAAGTTTCAACCGCGTTAACGCCAGAATTACTAACCCTGAAACTTGATTTGCTAGTGGAGTGTCTGCGGCAAGATTTTGGGTTAGAAAAGGCAAGAATTGCGATTGCCGGTTTAAACCCTCACAGTGGCGAAAATGGGCAATTGGGATGTGAGGAAAAAGATTGGTTAATTCCTTGGTTAGAAGCGGAACGCAAGCGCCGGCCTGATTTAATTTTAGAAGGGCCGGTGTCGCCGGATACGCTTTGGGTGAAGCCGGGACAAGCTTGGTTTGGAAATGCAAAATCTAACATTCAAAATGCTGCCGATGCGTATTTGGCATTATATCATGATCAGGGCTTAATTCCGGTTAAGTTAATGGCATTTGATCGGGCAGTGAATACAACAATTGGTTTGCCCTTTATTCGCACATCTCCGGATCATGGAACCGCGTTTGATATTGCCGGCAAAGGAATTGCAGATGCTTCCAGTATGAAAGCGGCTTTGCTGTTTGCTGCGGAGGTTGTGCAGCAGCGAAAAAAACCTGTGCCGGTGTAAATAATATAGATTTATAAGCTATAGAAGTAGGGGCTTAGTACAACTTAGCCCGCAAAATATTTCTCGCGATAGAGGTTTTTAGAATGCCGGTAATCTGGGTATTTTTAGGACTTTTAATTCTCATGCTTGTCATGTTTGATGTCCTTGTGACTACCCTAACAACCAATGGCGCTGGTTCTATAAGCGGCAGATTATCCTATTGGTTATGGTGGATAGCGTTGAGAGTTCATCGCCGGCATTCTAACCACCGGCTGCTAACGGTAACTGGCTGGGTCATTCTAATGGGAACTCCGTTAGTTTGGATTTGTTTAGTTTGGATGGGATGGGCTATATTATTTTGTGCCGGGGACACAGCGGTGGTTAACAGTGAAAGCAATTTGCCGGCTAGTATTTGGGAAAGAATTTATTTCACGGGTTACACCTTATCTACCCTAGGGGTTGGAGATTATCAGGCTCAAGGTGCGATATGGCAATTGGCAACTGCACTGGCATCTGCAAATGGTTTTTTCCTCTTTACTTTAGCGATCGCTTATCTATTGCCGGTGATTGCAGCCGTGGTGGTAAAACGTCAAATTGCTCTTTATATTTCTACTCTTGGGGGAACACCTGATGATCTTCTTAATAGAGCTTGGAACGGTAAAGATTTTGGACAATTAAGCCAGCACTTAATTGTACTGACCCCGATGCTCACCGGCATGGTAGAAAGTTATCTGGCTTACCCGATTCTTAATTACTTCCATACCCCCGAACGAGCTAAATCTTTTGTTTTGAGTGTGGTGACACTCGATGAGGCATTAACCCTACTTTACTATGGAGTTGAAAAGTCATGCCGGCCTGATAAAGCAGCGCTAAATCCCTTACGTCGGGCGAGTTCTGCATTTTTAAAGACACTCAAATCAGCTTATGTTGAACCGGCATCAGAGAATCCAACCATGCCTCCCCTCGCCCTACTGAGAGAGCAAGGCATTCCTGTGGTCAGTGATCAAGAGTTTTTAGAAGCAACGAAGCACTTCATCCTGCGCCGTAAGCTACTACTAGCAATGGTGAAACATGACGGATGGAATTGGGATAGCGTTAGCTCAACGGCAACTACCAATCGGGCGAGCAGTTTAGATGACGAAACGGCAATTGAAGAGCCTGAATTAAATTAATTTTAAAACAAAAAATAAAAGACAAAAGAATTAATAAAAAAACTCCGTTTGCCTTTTATTGGTTATTTATTTAATTTTTTGTACTTCACGTTGCTGACACCGGCTCATGCTTCAAAGCACCCGTCAAAATGGATGCCGGTGGCTTGCCGTGAGGCCAAGCGAAAGCATGACGAAAAGCGGCCTCCTTACACGCTTCTAGTTCATCAAAACCAATGATATCTAAGGTCAGCAAATTCTCAAATTCAAACGGCAACCGGACATTATGCAAGCCCGCGTTATCCGTGCAGATTGCGATATCAACCCCAGCCTCAAAACACCTATCAAACACCAGTTTTAACTCACGCATATCTTGAAGCGTGCCGGTTTTTAAATAGGTGGTGGGGCAAACTTCCAAACACTGCTGCCGGCTAGCAATTTCTGGCAATAACTCAGGATGCAACAGGGGAATTTGAATGCCGTGACCGATTCGCATTAAATAAGGCAGCAATTCTGGATAACAGCCAGAAGGGGTTTCATAGAGGTGCCCAGTGGTTTTCAGACCTCGTGCTCGCGCATAAGCGTATAACTCGATAAACTCATCCAAACGCTCAGCATATTGAGCATCTCCGCCGGCTAAATCGATCCCACACACATACTGGGGAAACTCGCCGGCTAAATCAACAATTGCCCGGTTCACCTCATAAGGCAAACGCGAGTGCATACACAAAATTTGACTGGTGACAATTGGACAGTCGCTCAGTTGGCTTGCCTTGCCGACAATGTCCACAATTGCAGTCATTTGATCAATTCGTTCAGACTGACTCAAATGTTCCGGCGTTCGGAGATAGGGCGTGTAGCGCAACTCCAAATACGCTAAATTTTCAAAAATATAAGCGCCCCGAATCAGCCGATAGATGAAGTAAGGCAACGTCTCGGCAGTTTGGACACTTTCAACCAGTGTGTGCAGTTCTAAATACTCATCAAGCGTTTTGCGGGGCTTGGTGTAAAACTCCTCAAACGTTGGGTATTCAGGAAATTGCTCAGCCAGATGGGAATGATGGCGCTGGAAATACCGCCATAGAATACGCGGTACAACCGAACCACCCAGATGCCGGTGTAACTCAGCGTGTAAAGCCACAAAAACCTCTTCAGATTAACGAAAACTTGAGAATTAGCAAGCATACGGGAGCTTAAAGGAGATCCCTAAAAGCTGAGGGCTAAATGCGGGTAACTAACCCTTAAATCTTAACAAAATTTAATTTGACTCGAATGACGCCAACTGTTAATAATTATAGTTTGTGTGAACTTTACCGCAGAAGACCCTTGGCTAACGTCGTTGTAATTGGTGCCCAGTGGGGCGATGAAGGAAAAGGTAAAATTACCGATCTGCTCAGCAAGTCAGCAGATATTGTTGTGCGTTACCAAGGCGGCGTGAATGCCGGCCACACGGTTGTTGTTAAAGATCAAACGTTCAAGCTGCACCTGATTCCTTCTGGCATCTTGTATCCCGAGACAGAATGTATCATCGGGTCGGGAACGGTGATCGATCCTAAAGTTTTAATTGAAGAACTCGACCGGCTAGACGAACTCAATGTCTCGACGAAAAATCTGCTGATTTCCCAAACCGCTCACATCACGATGCCTTACCACCGGCTTATTGACCAGGCATCGGAGGAACGCCGAGGAAATCACAAAATTGGCACAACCGGGCGCGGCATTGGCCCGACCTACGCAGATAAATCAGAACGCACCGGCATTCGGGTTCTAGATTTAATGGACCCGGAAGGGCTACGCAAACAAATTAACTGGACAGTTAATTACAAAAACGTCATCCTCGAAAAATTATATAACTTGCCACCCCTTGACCCACAAGAGGTCATCGGCCAATATTTAGAATATTCTGAACGCTTGCGTCCTCATGTCGTGGATGCGTCCCTGAAGATTTACGATGCCATTAAGCGCCGGCGCAATATTTTATTTGAAGGTGCCCAAGGAACCCTGCTAGACCTTGATCACGGCACTTACCCTTATGTAACTTCCTCCAATCCCGTTGCCGGTGGGGCTTGTGTCGGTGCCGGTGTTGGGCCAACCATGATAGACCGCGTGATTGGTGTCGCGAAAGCCTACACAACGCGGGTCGGTGAAGGGCCATTCCCAACAGAAATGGTCGATGGCATCGGGCAAGTCTTGTGCGAACGCGGGGCTGAATTTGGCACCACCACAGGACGCAAGCGCCGGTGTGGCTGGTTTGATGCCGTGATCGGTCGTTACGCGGTTCGCATCAATGGCATGGACTGTTTAGCCATCACTAAACTCGATGTTTTAGACGGACTAGAAGAAATCAAAGTTTGCGTTGCCTATGAAATTGATGGGGTGCGCTGCGAAGACTTCCCCAGCAATGCCCGTCAATTTGCCCGATGCAAGCCGATTTATGAAACGATGGCCGGTTGGAAACAATCGACCGATAGTTGCCGATCTCTAGAAGATTTACCACCCCAAGCGCTGGACTATCTCAAATTCTTGGCAGAATTGATGGAAGTTCCGATTGCGATCGTTTCCCTTGGCGCAAGCCGCGATCAAACGATTATAGTGGAAGATCCGATTCACGGGCCAAAACGAGCGCTGCTTTACGCGAATGGCACTTCTAGCACTCCCTCGCCGGTTATTGACTAGGGGAAGCGTCAAGAGTGACGGGTAGCAGATGATAAAAGATCAAGAAGAAAGGACAATTAGCAACTGATATGGAACTCACACTTGAAGGTCAGAAACGGGTTGAAGGCAGTAAACCCAATGCACTTCGCCGCGAAGGATTGATTCCGGCAGTTGTGTACGGCCATAACGGATCAGAATCTATTGCTTTCACGATTAAAGCAAAAAGAGTTGAGCATCTGTTGAGAGATGCCGCCGTTAACAATACGCTCATCGAGCTGAATATCCCCGAGGTTCCTTGGAATGGCAAGGCTCTGTTACGCGAAGTTCAGACCCATCCTTGGAAAAACTATCCTTACCACCTCAGCTTTTTTGCGGTGTCCGCTCAAGAAAGCTTAGAAGTTGAACTCGCCCTGAATTTTGTGGGTGAACCTGTTGGGGTCAAACTAGAGGGTGGGATTTTAGATCCTGTTCTCACGCAACTGGTCGTCAAATGTAAGCCAGAGAGCATCCCTGAATCCCTCGACATTGACGTTTCTGAGCTTCATGTGGGTGATGCCTTGCACGTCGATCAACTCTCCTTGCCTGATGGCGTC
Organism: Microcoleus sp. FACHB-672; assembly: GCF_014695725.1. Lineage (NCBI taxonomy): Bacteria > Bacillati > Cyanobacteriota > Cyanophyceae > Oscillatoriales > Microcoleaceae > Microcoleus > Microcoleus sp. FACHB-672. Next base: position 323,328 of record NZ_JACJOU010000019.1, read on the forward strand.
GTTGCTGTTGGGGAGCCGGGTCGGGTTGTGGTTAGTGTCCTCTTGCCTAAAGGCGACGCTGTAGACGACGAAGCAGATGCGGCGGCGGCTGCAGTTTAAGCAATTTTAGAACTGCACCGAGAAAAGCCTGGGATGAGTCTCAGGCTTTTCTATTTCTATTCCCTAATTCCCGAATCCCGGCTTTGTTTTAGCCGGCAACGATTTCCTCAACTTTTTTAGCCGGCAATTCTTCCAAACGCGGCCCGTGAACCTGCACGACCGAGGAAGCGAGGTAATTACCCCAACGAGCTGCCTGAGCGGCGCTGTAGCCGTTGGTAAGGCCGAATAACACGCCGCCGGCAAAGGCATCTCCCGCCCCGACCGTATCTATCGCCTGCACCGGAAATCCTGGCACATGAACGATTTGCCGGTTTTCCACCACCAGACAGCCATTCTCGCTATCGGTAATAAAAGCCAGATCCACTAGCTCACCCATTTTATGAGCGCAATCTTCTAGCGATTCCATCTCACAGAACCGGCGCACCTCATCGGCGTTGCAGAAAATCGTATCGCAATAGTCCGTCACCAATTTGTGAAAATCACCGGCAAAGCGATCCACTAGAAATGAATCAGAAAAGGTAAACGAAACTTTGACCCCGTTGCGCTTAGACTGCTCCATCGTCTCTACGCTAGCTTGGCGGGGTTCTGGCGCATCCCAAAGATAGCCTTCAATATAGCTGTATTGGCACTGCTTCAGTCGCTCCACATCAATATCTGTGGCGGCTAAGGTGGTGGAAACGCCCAAATTGGTACACATGGTGCGCTCAGCGTCGGGAGTTGTCAGCACCAAACAAGTGCCGGTTGGGCCATTTGATGAAGGCGCTGGTTGCACGTCAAATTCAATGCCGGCTGCTATCATGTCCTGCCGGTAAAATTCCCCGTTGGTATCTTTGGCAACTTTACCCGAATAGAAGCCGGTGCCCCCACTCTGGGCGAGGGCGATCATTGCGTTGGCTGCCGATCCGCCGGATCTCAGTTGCAGGGAGGTGTGCGCCAAGTTATGCAAAAGGCCGGCTTGCCTTTCGGCGTCCACCAAAGTCATTGAGCCACGATTTAGGGAATGTTCCTGGACAAAATCATCTTGCACTAATGCAAGAATGTCTACTAAGGCGTTGCCGACGCCAAATACACCGACTGGTTTTGACTGCTGGTTGTTTTCTGTCATAGAACCTTTTTCTTTTTAAGAATTATACACCGATTGAGGTTTAATTAAAATTAAAAAGCTTTGGTTAATTCAAAATTATAAAATTAGTTAAAATCTAAGTTTTAAACGATATGAGTGATGCTTGTTTTCCTCTTTTAATTCAGCAGATGTTGCAGCCGGCCTTTTATTCCCATTCGGTTAGGGAGCCGATAGAGCTAATTCAAACCCATATTTCTTTCGTTTTGCTGACAGGTGATTACGTTTACAAAATAAAGAAGCCAGTGAATTTTGGTTTATTGGATTATTCCACTTTGGAAAAACGACGTTTTTTTTGCGAAAGAGAATTGCTTTTGAATCAGCGGGGTGCGCCGGATATTTATTTAGAAGTTCTGCCGATTAGTCAACTAGGAAGTCAATTTCAGTTAGGTGGCGTGGGTGAGCCGGTTGAATATGCACTTAAAATGCGTCAGTTTCCCCAAGAAGCCCTATTTATTAATTTGTTTCAGCGAGGCTTGTTAACGGAACCGCATTTAGAAGAACTGGGGCGTTATGTAGCGAATTTTCATAAAAAATCCTTAAGCAATGAGTGGGGTCGCAGTTTTGGTAATGTTGCTCAGATTCGAGAGGCAATTGAGCAAAATTATCAGCGCACAGAAAAGTATGCCGATTGGCTATTAAGTCCGGAGCAGTTTGCAGAAATTAGAAGATTTACCGATAATTTCTTTTCTCAATATCAAGCCGTGTTTAACGGTCGAATTGAGAATGGTTGGATTCGAGAATGTCATGGAGATTTGCATTTAAGTAATATTGCTTGGTGTCAGAATCAAGTTTTGCTGTTTGATTGTATTGAATTTAATGATCGTCTACGCTGCGTTGATGTTATGTTCGATCTTGCTTATGCAGCCGTTGATTTGGAGGTAAGACAGCGCTCGGATTTGAGCAATATTTATTTAAATACTTATATTGAGCAAACAGGTGATTGGGAAGGGTTGCAGGTATTGCCACTGTATTTGATTCGGCAAGCTTATGTTAGGGCGATGGTAACATCTTTTTTGCTAGACGATCCGAGTGTTTCATCTGAAGAAAAACAGAAGCCGGTGGAAACTGCTAAAAAATATTACAACCTGGCTTGGCAATACACGCAACCGCGTCGAGGTGAGATTATTTTAATGTCAGGTTTATCGGGTTCTGGTAAGAGTACAGTAGCGCGGCATTTAGCGCATCAAACGAATGCTATTCACATTCGATCAGATGCCGTTCGGAAACATTTAGGAGGGATTTCTTTAAAAGAACGGGGAGGAGAGGATCTTTATACACCTGAGATGACTCACAAGACCTATCACCGGCTGTTGAAATTGGGAATAATGCTAGCAAAGCAAGGTTGGTTAGTGATTTTGGATGCTAAGTACGACCGGCAAGCGCTCAGGTTGGAAGCACTCGCTCAATCTCAAGCAAATCATCTACCTCTGCAAATTATTCACTGCACAGCGCCGGTGGATGTTTTGCGAGACCGGCTACAGCGCCGCCGAGGTGATATTGCTGATGCAACTGCCGATCTGCTGCCGGTGCAACAAGCAACGGCTGAACCTTTCACAGACTTTGAACAATCTTATGTAAAAATTATAGATACCACACAAAATCTAGATACACAATTAGAATAAGCGTATTATAGAATAATATAATGAGTTTGATATAGAATTATACAACTATGTAAAAGAAAGATTCCAAGAATTATTGAAAAGTCAAAATTATTCTTTTGAACAAGAATTAAAAGAATTTCAATCTTTAAATAGAACTTACGGAAGCCTGTACTCATTTAGCTATATGGGCATACAAAAATTCAAAAGAAATAGCTCGAAATATACATGGTAAAAAATAGTCGTTCTGAAAATAAAATCGTTAATCGAAAGTTTGAGCGAAAACCTGCCGGCCTTTCTAAAGGATTTTATATAGGATTGCAAGTTTGGATGTTGTTTCTTGTTGCCTTTCTTTCTCTGGGATATCGAATTGCTTTGAGTGTTTTTTTAGGGGCTGTCGGAGGTTTTGCTGCCGGCTTTATAAACGCTTGGTGGCGAACTAACGATCCAGATTTCCCACCCGGTGATGAGACTGAGAATCAGCTTTCTAAATTGGCTAAAGCGCGTTTAGAAACGCTGGAAAAACAGCAAACCTCTAGTTTGGCAAAACAGAGCCGGTGGACTCGTCAGGCAGGTTCAAGCCGGCGCTTATTTGACGATCCTCCTGAGCCAATTGATGAAAATGATGAAGAAGATGAAAAGGTAAAAGAATAAGCTATTTTAGATTTGAAACTGAGAGGTTATTTAAAAAGAGCCGGTTCGTGATACTGCTGCTGCACCGGCAGATCAATAATAAACTCTGTTCCCTCACCAGGTGCTGAAACACAACTCAGTTCGCCTCCGTGTTTATCTACCACAATTTGATAACTAATTGACAGCCCCAAACCTGTGCCGGCACCCACAGGTTTTGTCGTAAAGAATGGATCAAAAACGCGCTGTTTAACATCCTGGCTCATACCTGGGCCATTATCTGAAATTCGGATTTCCACGCGCTGCCCATTTAAAAGGCCGGTGTGAATCCGAATCGCCGGCATCACTAAAGCATTTCCCAGTTTTCTGTCCATCTCCAAAGCATCAATTGCATTTGCCAAAATATTCATAAACACCTGATTTAATTGCCCAGCAAAACAGTGTACCGGCGGCAATGTTCCATACTCTTTAACTACCTGAATTTCAGACATTGCCCCTTTGGCTTTCAAACGATTTTGCAGAATCAATAAAGTATTATCAAGCCCCTCATGAATATCCACAGATTTCATTTGCGCTTCATCCAGTCGCGAGAAATTCCGCAGTGATAAAACAATCTGGCGAATACGTTCAGCCCCCACTTTCATCGATGATAAAAGTTTCGGTAAATCTTCTTTTAAGAATTCTAGGTCTATTGCTTCGATTTCATCTTGAATCACCGGCAGCGGTTTCGGATAGGATTGCCGGTAAAGCTCCACAAGATTCAGCAAATCTTCAATGTATTCCATCGCCGGGTCAACATTGCCATAGATAAAACTCACCGGATTGTTAATTTCGTGAGCAACACCGGCAACCATTTGCCCCAAAGACGACATTTTTTCCGTTTGAATTAGTTGTGCTTGCGTTTGTTGCAGCGCTTTCATCGCTTGCTGAAGTTGTTGGGCTTGTTCCCTCGCTGCCCGCGCTGCCTCGGTGGCATGGGCGTAGAGTTCCGCTTGGCTGATGGCGATCGTGACTTGGTCACTAATCGCTTGCAACAGCGTCAATTCACTATCTCGCCAAGGACGAGGCCCACTACAGTGACCGCAGCTAAGCCAACCCATTTCTCCAGCCAGTGTGACAATGGGAATAATCGCAACTGAGGTATAGCCCCAACTTGTGTGCATCTGCTGATATTCTGGATCGGCAGACAGGGTAAGATCGTCCACCCGAATCATGTCCCGATTGAACAGCTTTGCCATGTAGTGATTTTCTGGATGATTCGGATAGTGACCCAAGAGGCTGGGAAACTCAGGATTTCGGGCTTCTTTGACCACTTCCCAAGAGGCGGTTTGACCTTGAAAATTTGAATTTGGGCTAGAAAAATCTCTCAGATGACTGCCACCGGCATTTGAGCGATACCAAATAAACAGACAGCGATCAATTTGCAACAAATTGCGAATTTCGCGCACAGCTGCGTCCAAAATCTTATCTAAATCTAAGGAGTTGCGGATTTGACTGGCTAACTGGTTGAGCAGCGCTTCTCGTTTAGCCAAGTTTCTAAATCGCGCTTCCGATTTCCGCAAAGCTGCCTCAGCTCGCTTACGTTGGGTGATGTCGCGCCCCACTGCCTGAAATTCTATAACATCACCCGATTCGTCAAAGATGGCCCGATTTGTCCACTGCTGGGCGCGGATTTCCCCATTCGGCAAAACGAGCCGGTTTTCCCAAGTGAGGACGGGATTTTTGAGGGAGACAGATTTTAAGTTTTTGAGCACAATCGCCTGTTCCCGTTCCGGGATTGCTGACATAAAGCGATCTCCGATCAGCTGTTCTCGCTGCTTGTTGAAGTACCGGCAGTAGGCGTCATTGACAAACGTTAGGCTTCCATTCGGCAAAAACCGGCAGATTAATTCGGTTTGATCTTCAACAATTGCGCGATAGTGCTTTTCGCTGGTTAAGAGTGCCTCTTGTGCCTGCTTGCCTTCGGTGATGTCGGTGGAAATGCCATCGAGGCGGATCGCTTTACCCTCGGCATTGTGAACGACTCTAGAGCGATCACGCAGCCAGCGCACTTCCCCACTACCGTGGATGATGCGGTATTCTAATTCAACGGTGCCGGCTTCAAAACGCTGATGAGTAACGTTTTGAACGCGCTGCCGATCTTCTGGGTGAATAGCGTCTACCCAGATGTTTGGATTTGTCAGAAAATCGCTAACTGAGCGTCCATAAACTGTTTCGACGGCGGAACTCAAATAAAGCAACTGGAAGGTTGTCGCATCAACTGACCAAACCACGTCATCAAGCGAATTGAGAATACTATTAAGCCGTTCTTCACTTTGATGCAGCGCTTCCCCCACCAGCTGCCGTTCAGCTATCTCTTCTTGCAATCGCTTGTTAGCTTGTCTGAAGGCTTTTGTGCGTTCCTGAACTCGAATTTCCAAGTCTTCGTTTAACTTTTGCAACGCTTCTTCGGCCCGTTTGCGTTCTGTAATATCGGTGGCAATTCCGTCCAGGCGCAGGGGGATACCGTCAGCATTGCAAGTCAAATGTCCTCGGTCATGCAACCAGCGCACTTCTCCATCAGGCCGGACAATTCGGTATTCTATCTCTTTTAAGCCGGTGGTAAACATTTGCTGGGAGGCTAACATTGCGCGTTCACGATCCTCTGGGTGAACCACTTCCTGCCATAGGCTTGGATGTTGGAAAAATTCTGAGGCTGGCCGGCTGTACACAGTTTCTACTGCGGGATTGACGTAAAGCATTTCAAAAGTTTGTGCAGAAACAGACCATACGATATCTGTGAGGGAGTTGAGAATGCCTTCTAGCCGGTCTTCCGATTCCCGCAGTGCTTCTTCCATGCGCTTGCGATCGGTGATATCGCTGCCGATCAGGGTGACAGCAACGACTTTACCACCGTTGTGAACCGGCCCAAGTCGGCTGGAATACCAGCAATAGTTGTCGGCAGAACCCACCCAGGCAAGTTCGCAATTCTGGGGTTGGCCGGTTTCAAAAACGCTGTTGATGCTCTGTCTTAATTGTTCGCGCGACTCTAGGGGCACGCAGTCATAAATACTGGTTCCAATAACTTCCTCTATGGTTAATCCTGGCAGGACGCGATTGATAAACTGAATCGCGCCGGTGGCATCTGCGGTGATAATCGTATCCGGTGCGTTTTCTACTAAAGAACGCCATTTCGCTTCTGATTCCTGTCGTGCCATTTCCGCCCGCTTGCGATCAGTGATGTCTTGAGCTAAACAGACAAACCCTTGAATTTGACCTTCATCATCCCGCAAAACTGAAGCTGAAAAATAAACAGGAATTTTCTCACCATTTTTAGCTAATAGCGTTGTTTCTTTCCGACCTAAAAAACTGTTGTTTTGAGTCAGTTCGCTATCTTCTAGATCTTTTAAGAATCTATCATCTCCTAATATAACTTTTAAAGATTGGCCGATTAGATCGCTTTCATCGTCATATCTCAGCAACAAAAAAGCCGCAAAATTAAAAGTTTTAATCGTCATGTCATGATTGAGGACGATCAAAGCATCTATCATCGACCTCAAAACATTATCGAAATAAGATTGAGAAACCGTAATCTTGGCTAAATTATCGGCCATTGTATTAAAAGTATCTGCCAAGATTGAAATTTCAGTTAAATTTTTAGATTTTAACCTAACATCCAATTTACCTTGACCAATTTTAACGGCAGCATCTTTAATTTCAATAATCGGCTGCACAACTTTTTTTGCTAAAAATAATCCTAGATAAATGGCTAAAATCGTAACTAATATGATTGATGCCAAGTTAAGCTGTAGAGCATTTTTCACATTACGAGCAGATAGTTCTTCAGCAAGCCTGAGATTGTCTGCCTCTATTGCAATAGCTCGATCCATTAAATCAAGAAATTCTTCTTCTGTTTCTTCCAACTCCTTTGTAGCTGCTAAAATCGCTGCATTTGTGGTGCGGTTATTTTTCAAATCAATGACTTGTTTATTCTTTTGAAAAAAGATATTTTGATATTCTTGAAGTTCTTGAAACAACTTTTTTGATTGAGAATCGCGTGGAAGAGATTCTAATCTTTTCATCCAAGCATCCATTTCTTTCTGGGCTGCTGCAAATTCTGCTTGTTCCTCTTTCCGGTATTGTGCAAGATTTTGTGCTTCCCTCTTGTTAGAGGATGTCCTAGCTAATTCAGACTTAATTAAAGCTTGACTTAAAGTTTCTGCAATCATTCTTGAGGATGCAGACTTTATTTGTTCTAATCCAAGTATTTTAGGAATAGTCGTTTGCGAAATTCGCAATAAATAAGAATTATTATTTTTTTCTAAAAGTACATTAATGATTCCTAAAAGGGCAACTAAAGAAGCCAGCCCCAAGAAACTCGAAACAAAAGCAGTCCTTAGCTTCATTTTATTCTGATTGTTTGTGAGGAGGCCGAAATTCAACGCATCATCCTAGGACTGAGCGAGGACAGTGAGCGTGTGCTAGACCTAAGACTTTTTCTATTTTGGCAGACTTACTAAATGTTGGGTAATCAGTCGTTGCTTGACCCCGATCTATTGCCAGTGCCACGCCGGCTGGGCAATTTAAGTAAAAATGAAATTCAGGTGATGTGAATAAAATAAGCCCCTTTGAGAGGCATTTTTTCAGGATGGATTTCACCGGCATCTGGGAACGCGACACCGCGCAAAGGCTTGGGCTAACGGATTTCACGCTCAATGAGCAACAGCAGAGGGTATCTGGCTCTGCTACCCTATTGCAATAGTATTCCCCGCTCAAACTCTCCTGCTAAACCAATGTTTCTGTTTTTGTCAAAGTTGCTGCCGATATTCATCTATCCCTTGGGGCTAAGCAGTCTGCTGATGCTCGTCGCCCTAGTTATATTATGGAAGCGCCCTCGCTGGGCAGCAGCGGTGATTTCGCTGGCTTGGATTATTTTGTTGCTGGGGAGTAACGGCTGGGTGGCGCAGGGTTTAGTTCGTTCGCTGGAGTGGCAGAATTTGCCGGCAACCCAATTACCTGAAGCGGATGCCATTGTCGTCTTAGGCGGCGCAGTCAAGCCGGCTATCTCGCCTCGTCCTTGGGTTGATGTCAGTGAAGCCGGTGATCGAATTCTTCACGGTGCTCAGCTATACCGACAAGGGAAAGCGCCGTTTCTCATCCTCAGTGGCGGGCGTATTGAGTGGAAAGGCGGGGGGCCGGCAGAATCCGAAGATATGGCCAAAATCGCTGAAACAATGGGGGTACCCAAAGATGCGATTCTCCAAGATCCCACCTCACTCAACACCCACGAAAATGCCGTCAACGTGCGAAAAATCCTCGACTCTCAAGGGATTCGCCGGCAGGTATTGCTTGTCACCTCAGCTATGCATATGCCGCGATCGCTGCTCATTTTCAAGCGGCAAGGCATCCAAGCAACTCCCGCACCTACAGACTTTTTGGTGAGCGAACAAGAGTTGCAAGAAATTAATAGTAGCTGGCAATCAACACTGCTCAATATTCTCCCCGATGCCGACAACCTCCAGCAAACAACCAAAGCATTAAAAGAATACATCGGTCTTGTTGTGTATCGCTTGCGCGGTTGGCTTTAAACCGGCCAAATGTAGCGAGTGAGTTCAGCCGTTTCTAGCGCCGCAGTTGATTCTTTAACGGGTATGTTATGGTGAGCGTAACCTTTCCTCTTCACACAAAAGCAAGTCGGAAGTTCATCTGAGCGACCGATCAAGGTTGAGGAATCTTTACTTGTCGCGCGAATTATTGCGTTTTTGTCTGCTTCCCTGTCAACCCTGGCATTGTTGCCTGTAACACCCATGAAGTTCAACGACTTGCGATGGATCGTTCCTGCGCCTCAGCCCGACATTGAAATTTTAGAAACGCACCAGATTAGCCGCGAGTTTTACCGGGAAGTTGAGCAGCGCGAAGAGTTTAATGAATACTGTCGGTGGTATTATGAAACCGCCCAGAAAAACCGGCGAGAGCTAGATAAAATGCGGGGTGATATCAATATTTTTGGTTGGTTTTTCCGAGGACGAAAATAAAAAGTAAAAAGGCAAAGCAAAGAATCCTTTCTTATTACTGTTGCCTTTTTTAAATCGACTCCTTATTCGATCATCTCTAGCTCATTTCCTTGAAAGTGTGCTCTGAATTTCTTGTCAAACTTGACATGAACAGGCAGGTTGGCGCTGACGGGTCTCCCTTGCCAATCCTGAATAATGCCCAGAACTTCCCCTTCATGACCCTTGACATCAAAGGGCTGATTGCGATGATCGGGATGGTGGTAAACAATCACAGACTCTTTGACGCGAACGCGATCGCCAACTTTCATAAATGTAGACCTAGTGTTCCCTCTCCAACAAGCTGAAAAACTGCCATTGCAAGAGCCTGGGGCTTTTTGCCAAGACAGCTTTTCTATCTTCTCATATCGCAGACGCTCAACCGGCTGCGGACAACCTTAATAGAATTGCCAAGATTAAACTCGATTTATCGTTTGGGTTTCACAAAACGACGCCCAACTGAACCAAGCGCTTTACCGGAACGTCAATGACTGACGCTTGATGGCCCCGGCGTCTCTTAAAAGCACCCATCTGTCAATTATTCCCGAACAAGTCGGTTTATTCTAAATCCCCGCCCTTTCTTGATGCCGTTTGGGAAATCCAAAAATTTGACAAGCACTAAGGCTTCTGAGTTGCTATGGCCAATTTTGCTCCCTTAATCCGGCGCACGCGATCCATCACCTCAACAACGATACCGTGATCAACAGCCTTATCCGCGTTCAATACCACCAGCAAGTCTGCATCCGGCTTGATCTGCTTGCGCACTTCACTTTCTAGCGCATCTAGCTGAATCGGTTCACGGTTAAATGCTAACTTTCCTTCGGGATTGATTGTCACTGTCACCTGAGCCGGTTTCTGAGATTGTCCGCTTGCGGCATTGGGCAAATTCACTGATAACCCTTCAGAGCGGGTCAAAAACAGTGTAGACATAACAAAAAACGTCAGAATTGCAAAGACCACATCAATCAACGGCACGATGTTAATTTGAAATGGTAGTTCCGGTTCATCGGGTAGGCGCATAAGACTTCTCCCCTTTTTCATAGCGATGGCGATACAGCAATTCTAACTGCCCACCATACTCCTGAATCCGTGCAATCTGGCGTGTGTAAAGCCCGCGAAATGAATTGGCAAACAGGAGAACAAAGATTGCAACAATCAATCCAGAAGCTGTAGAAACTAGAGCTTCACTGATCCCAGCGGTGACGCCTGCCGTTTTACTGCCACCCACATCACCGATATTGAGAGAGGCAAAGGAAGTAATCAATCCCAAAACGGTACCAAGAAGACCTAGCAGAGGTGCAAGTTGGATAATTGTGTCAAATATGTTGTTAAACCGCTTCAGCAATGGGATTTCTGCTTGCGATTCAGTTTCCAAAGCAAGGCGAAATTCTTCTGGGGTGGGTTCTTCGAGTTCCAAAGCAGCTAGAAAAATTCGAGAGATGGGCAGATCGGCATTCTGCTGCAGTTTATTCAAAGCACCTACCACATTATCGCGTCGGTACAGACCTAGAACTTCGCGCACCACACGATTCTGCCGGCGATTGACTCGAAACCAAAAAACCACCCGCTCGATAATTAGGGCCACTGCTAACACTGAAAATCCAAGCAGCGGCCACATAACGACGCCGCCGTCCGCAAAAACTTTACTGATTCCCATGTACTATTTCTAGGGCAATTGACAAGGCTACTATCGCTTACCAGATACTCTACTGGCAAAGCAAATCTTCATCATGCGAGATTACCCCTAATGCAAATCTATGTCAACCCCTATCTGCTTGTGTGCCTTAACCTCGCTTAGTAGCCAAGTATAATTACTTAAAGGAAAAATTTTATTTTTTCTGAAAAAGCTGGCAGATAAGGATTATAGAGACTGCAAGCCTAAAAATAACTCTGTTTCTCCTCTTGACAAAAGATTCCAATCATCTTAATTTGACTCAGAGCAAGTGCAAATAGTTTGCAATAAAAGATGAGTCTTTCAAGCATTGCTAGACAGCAACGAGAAAAAGAAGAGGAGGAGCTGAGGTCTTTTATGACCTACAGCGTCTTAGGTTCATTGGCGCTACACGCAGCGTTGCTGCTCCTGACCAATTTTGGAGTTAAAACGCCGGATCTGCTGGCTGCAGAACCTATAGAAGTGGTACTCGTAGAAGCTTCCAGTCTCGAAGCTGAGGAAGCAATCGAACAGACTTTATCTGAAGAAGACGCTGGCGGCGGCGGTGGCGGCGGCGGTGGCGGCGGTGGTGGCGGCGGCGGCGGTGGCGCTGAAGCTGATGCATTATCTACAGCAGCAGATTCCTCACCAGAAATAGCTTTGGCTGCTCAACCAGTTGTTGCACAGCAACAGCCAACGCCGACCCCAACACCAGAACCAACCCCAACACCAGAACCGACCCCAACACCGGAACCAACCCCAACACCGGAACCAACCCCAACACCGGAACCGGCCCCGACACCAGAACCGACCCCAACACCGGAACCAACCCCAACACCGGAACCGGCCCCGACACCAGAACCGACGTCGGAGGATAGCTTCACGCCAGAAGATCCAACCCCGACACCAGAACCAACACCAACCCCCACACCAACACCGGCACCAACTCCCACACCAACCCCCACACCGGCACCGGCACCAACTCCAACACCGACACCCAAAGTAACTCCCACACCGCCACCGGCACCAACACCTACGCCGACACCCAAGGCAACTCCCACACCGGCACCCAAGGCAACACCAACACCAACGCCGGCACCAACACCCAAGCCGGCTGCTAGCCAAACTCCCAAACCAGCTCAGACAGCACAACCAACGCCAACGAGTTCTCAACAAATTGCAGACTCTAAGTCGGCACCAACGCAAAATCCTTCGTCTAGCTTTTCTTCAGGAACGACTCGCTCTCTTTTAGAGAATCTAGGAATTGGAAACAATCGTGGCAATCAGTCAGGAACTACAAGCGTTCGCACCAATACTGGAGGTTCAGGCACTGGCTCAGGCACTGGCTCAGGCGGCGGCATTGGCACTGGCACTGGTACTGGCATAGGAGAAGGCACAGGCAGTGGTACAGGAGGCGGTAATGGCTCTGGCACAGGGACAGGTAATGGCAGCGGCACAGGCCCTGGCAGTGGCACAGGTTCCGGTGGCGGCAATGGCAGTGGCAATGGCAGTGGCAATGGCCCCGGCAATGGCACAAATGTTGCCACAGGGCCATTAAGACCAGAAACTGGGCCGGCAGATAGAGATGACAGCAGTTCTGGTGGTTCAGAACCGGAGAATATAACGTGCCGCCGATGCGAGCCGCCCCATCCTTCAAAGATCCCTGATGAAGTGGATCTAGACGGCGTACCTATGACTGAAATGCTTTTAGATATTGACAAAAATGGAAATGTCATAAGTGCGGAGGTTTACAAAGGCAGTGGTTCCCCAATCCTTGATGAATTAGCACTTGAAACCGCCAGAAACAAGTGGAAGTTCAGCTCATCAAAGAACGGAGTACAAGGCTTGTGGAAACCTCTGCAGTTTTTTGATACAGGCAATCGTGATGCCGCTCGTCTAGCTCGTGAGCGTGCGCGTGAAATAAACGACCGCGTACAGAAACAACGTGAAGCTGCTGCTGAACAGGATAGACAACGTGAAGCTGCTGCTGAACAAGAGAGACTACGTGAAGTTGCTGCTGAACAAGAAAGACTACGTGAAGTTGCTGCTGAACAAGAGAGACTACGTGAAGCTGCTGCTGAACAGGATAGACTACGTGAAGCTGCTGCTGAACAGGATAGACTACGTGAAGCTGCTGCTGAACAAGAGAGACTACGTGAAGCTGCTGAACAAGAAGAGGGTGATTTTGAACAACGTGAACAAGAACAACGTGATAATTTAAATCGTGAAACAGTTGATCCCATTCGACCAACTTCACCATTAGATACAAGGCCACCTCTAGAGACAAACCCACCGCTCGATCCAGTTTCACCTCTAGAGACAAACCCACCGCTCGATCCAGTTTCACCTCTAGAGACAAACCCACCGCTCAATCCAGTTTCACCTCTAGAGACAAATCCACGGCTCGATCCAGTTTCACCAATCGAGCCGGCTACCCCACCAGATACAACTTCAACGCCAGAATCAACCGGAGCCGAATAAAAGGTTGCCGATAATTATTACTCGTTAGGGGTCGAGCGCCCCTAACGAAAATATAGCTATATATATTGATATGCGGTCATTTTCTTAGTTGTGGCAGATTCGGCAACATCGGCACTACCCAATAAAAAAACCGGCTTCCGTTCCACTTTAATTGCAGTCGTAAAAGTAGCAGGGTGCCGGTTAAAAGAACTTAATTAATTTCATTGATAACAATGTGACCAGTTTTCCCACACGTTAACTGCTAGTTTCTGCATCTTGCGCTATAGTTTCCCCCAGACGAGGCTCAACACCGGCAAGCAAGCGCTCAATATTACTTTGATGACGCCAAATCACATATAAACCACCGGCAACCGCTAACAAACAGTAAGGTAGTGGTTGATGAGTCACAATCATCAATATTGCACAACCAATCGTCCCAGAAATTGAACTTAGAGAAACAATTCGGGAAATTGCTAAAACAGCAATAAAAGTGCCCAAAGTTCCTAAGCCCACCGGCCAGTAGAGCGCTAACAAAAGGCCCAAACTCGTCGCCACAGATTTGCCGCCACTGAAGCCTAACCAGATTGATTTACTGTGACCCAACATAACGGCTAACCCTGACGCCACAACCATCCAAGGCAGCCAATTATCAAGAATTGGGGGTGCAACGAGGGTAGAGGTTATATCCAGCGTATAAGCCCAGCGAGTCAGCAAGATCGCCGAAGCTCCCTTCAAGACATCAACCAAAAGAACAAATAGCGCCGGCCCTTTTCCCAGGGTTCTCAGCACATTTGTCGCGCCGGTTGATCCAGAACCCACTTCCCGAATGTCAACACCCTTAAGCCAGCGTCCTATCGCATAGCCGGTGGGCGTTGAACCCAACAGATAAGCCGCTATCAATAATCCCAAATTAAAACTTAACCAAAGAGCCATTCTGCAATTTTAGATTTGTCAACAACTGTGAATTAAACTTCTTACATTCAGCCGGCAAACAGACACCAAAAATATCTGTGTTTAGCTATGTTTATTTGTGGTTCGCATTAAACATCCACATTTTTGCCAAAAGTGCAAGCAAACCACTCAACGCTCACAATTAAAACTCCCTTGCCGCCGGCATAATTTGGGGTTCAGGAGCGAAAGCCAACCATAGGGGAAATTGCAATAACGCAAGATTAATTTGGTCTTCCGTTTCATCAATCACAATTAGCGGCATCTGACCATCTTTCACTAGCCGGTCTGCTTTTTGCGCCAGAGGTTCAGCCGCCTCAAATAAAACAACTCCCCGTTCTGGGCCAAAATCGCTGCGTGTAATACCCAGACAGTCTTGCAAGCCGCGACGCCATTCTCCCAGACGTTCTGGCGTAGTCGCCAGCACCAGCGTCCGTAGGCGATTGCCATAAACCTGACGCAATACCGAGATCGCAGATGAAGCGATGAGAATATTTTGCAACCGGCTCCCCATACTCCGCAAGGCTCCCCGGCCTCCTTGCGTAAAAAACCAGTTAGAAATGCGCTCAGCATGAATTGGCTCAAAGGTGCGGCGCAGTTGCCAAGGCGGGCCGTAATAATCCGGCATCGTGCGATATTGATCTAAAATACGCCGAATTTGTTTGGCTTGCTCTTGAAATCCTTGCTCAGCAAACTTAGGCGATGAGGACTTTTGTTCAACCCTCGCTTCTCTAACAGCTTGCTTTTGAGGAGCGGGTGCCGGCGGCATTAATTCTAACTGCTCAGCCGCACTAGCCAAATCCTGTAAACTTCCCACCAAGTAATCTTTAAAGCCTTGAACCCGAATAGCCAAATCTTGAGAAGCACCGGCAAAGGTTGTTCGCATCTCAGCACGGATGCGTTCTTGACGCCGTTCCAGTTGTTCTACACTAATTTGCAGCGCCTGCTTGCGTTGTTCTAGCTCACTCAAGCCTTCTTGGACGAGCCGGCCTAAAGCGGCTTGAGTGTCAGCCTGAGTTTGCAGCAGTTGAGCGCGAGAGGTTTGCAACTTGGCGATTTCCTCTTTCAAGGTTTGTTCTTGCTGTTGCAATTCAGCGACTCGTTTCGCCAAAGTTGCCGCCTCATCGAGAGAAATCATTGCCGGCAGCTCAACCGGCAAATTTTCGCTATCTGAGGCTGCCGGCAAAGGTTGCTCCTCTGGCAAATCCACCGGCTCAATGGCTTGATCTTGTAACTCTTCTGGATTTTGGGTTTCGTCTGAACTCATAAATTAATAGGGCAATCCTGAAAATCTCAGGGAATGTGCGTCACCGAGTGCGTGCTGAGTGGAAACTCGATCTGTTGTCTGGGCGGTTACCTAGCCTTCGATTAGCAATGGCAAAGCCGTCCCTACTTCACTGATTAACTGGGCAGCGCTCCTCCAAACAGGTTTGCAGCATCTTAGGGTCAAATAACACTGGCAAGAAGTGGATACTCTTGACTTCTTTAAAGTAAAACAGAATGGGGACAGCAGGCCAAAAAATCCGCCAATTTTGCCATTCCTGATAGGGAAAGCTGCGGATTAACTTTTCCGAACGATAGACATCCAAGGCTGTTTCCGTGAATCTTAGGCGAATGGTAAGCGCCTGAAACATGAGAAATAAACCAAAAATCGCAATTACGCTTGCTACCCAAAGCTGCACGAGTAAAAGGGGAAGGGCTGCGAACACCAAAACCAGCGGCAGCGTATAGCTGGGGGCCAGTTCAACTGTCTGCGCCGGCAAGCGAGAGGATGTGGCAGTTGTCACTTTTCTTAAATCCCTTTGTCTGTAAAGTTACGTTACCTCATTTAATTCTAAAGGTTCAAGCCCTTACAAACCTTTCATCACAGCACTGCCGGTGCCGCGAAACATCACGTAGGACAGAAAAAAGTTGAACACAAAGATCGCCAGCAGTGAGGTAACAACTGCTGTCGTGGTGGACTGCCCGACGCCCTTAGCGCCCCCCGTTGTCGTTAAACCCCAACTGCACCCAATTACAGCAATTAAAGAACCAAAGAAAATTCCTTTCAGGGCAGCACTGCAAATGTCCCAAATATCGAGGAAGTTACGAGCCGAACTTAAAAACATATTTTGGGAGATGCCGTACATATTGGTGGCGATCAACATTCCTCCTGCCATGCCGGTGATCAGGCACAGGATGGTTAAAACCGGCAGCATAATGCAGCAAGCGATGACGCGAGGAAGTACCAAATAATCAATCGGATCGGTTTTCAGGATATACAGCGCGTCTATTTGCTCGGTTACTTTCATCGTGCCAATTTCTGCGGCAAACGCTGAACCAACGCGCCCCGCTAAGATCACTGCCGTCAAAACTGGGCCAAGCTCACGGGCGAGGGAAATAGCGAGTACGCCGCCCACAGCATTTGCCGCACCAAAGTTGATAAATTCCCGCGCCACCTGAATTGTGAACACCATGCCGACAAAGCCAGCAGTTATTAGGGCGATCAGCAATGATTCTGGGCCAACTGCTGCCATTTGGTCGAGGGTGTTGCGCCGGTGGATCTTGCCGGCAAACAGGTGAACAATAACTTGGCCACCCAGGAAAATCGCGGCTACTAACCGCTGACCCCACAATCCCAAGTTAGAGCTAGTAACGCTTTCACTCATGTGATTTTAGATTTTAGGTTTGAGATTGGAAAGTTCAAGCCGCAGGGCTATTGCAATCATTTTAAGGGAGGCATCTATTCCGCAAGTACCGATTGCGGTGATGAGAGGGACACTCTAACATGACACAAATCGTTTAACCGAACTCTACAAGTTTTTAACGGTATTACTCAAAAACATAACAAACGCCTGGAAATCTCTTTGCAGCTTTCTCTGAGGCTTTGTGCTTGTTGAATACAGCAGCTCCCTCACTGTGCCGGTGTTGCGAATCTCTACCTCCTGAAAAAGTTCGGGAATTGCGATTTCTCCCTACCAAAGAACCGAATCCCCCAATTCGGTTGCTTTTAATATATTAAAAACAAGCTCAATTGAGAGCATTGAAACGCTTAAAAAAACAGGTAATGGAGGCAAATCCTATGGCACTCATTCGTTGGGAACCTTTCCGCGAGATTGATAGTTTGCAACGCGAAATGAACCGGCTGTTTGATACCCTCACACCAACTGCTGATGGACGCACGAATGGCGTTGCCTTTATTCCCGCAGCAGAAATGCAAGAAACTCCGGAAGCGATTCACCTGAAATTGGAAGTTCCTGGCTTAGAAGCCAAAGATTTAGATGTGCAAGTCACGGCAGAAGCCGTTGCCATTAGCGGCGAACGCCGGAGCGAAACCAAAACAGATGAAAACGGCATGGTGCGCTCTGAATTCCGCTACGGTAAATTTCAACGCGTGATTCCTTTACCAGGACGGGTTCAAAACAACCAAGTTCAAGCCGAATATAAAGACGGCATTCTTCAGCTAAGGCTTCCTAAAGCAGAAGAAGAAAAGAACCGCGTTGTTAAAGTGAATTTGGGTTAAAGCTTGGCTTGTTAAGCCTGCGCTGTAAGGTCTGATTTGGGGGCGAAAGATTTCTCGCCCCAACGAAAATTCCAACATCTGAACGCAACTTAAGATAAATAGCAAACAGCCCCAGGAAATTTCCTAGGGCTGTTTTATTTTGAATTTATGGGACGATAAATGGCCACTTGCCCATTTTGGTGAGGGCAGTAAGCCTAGCAATTCTGAAGATTTATAAAAGATTTACTTAAATCATTCTTTAGATAGATACAATCTTTTAAACCATTTAAGGTGATTCCTTGTACTGCGGAGATAATGTTGCCAATTTGTAAAGATTCCTGGGATTAAAGTCAATAAATATTATTAATTGACAGTAAAAATACAAAGCGGATCTGGCTAGTATAAACGCTTTGCTCCTTATTTAATAACGGTTTTGGCTGATGGGTTAGCCAAAATAGCTGGGAATGATGATTTAAGTGCGGAATGTGGGTTTTATAAGAAGCAGAATCTACATATAGACGGTTGACAAAACATGAAGCATTACTCATGGTCTAATTGGTCACTATGGCTAACCAAAGTGCTGGTTGTCGCGACTGTCTACTATACGGCAGCGATGTTGGCGCACTCACTCGCGGATCAACCGGGGACGGTCATGCCGGTGTGGCCGGCATCTGGAATTTCCTTAGCAGCAGTTATCCTGCTGGGATATAAAGTTTGGCCGGGAATTTGGCTAGGTCAGTTTTTAGAAGCGATGACGACTTTATTGAGTGAAGCAAATGCCCCTCCAGTTGCCACGTCTATTGCCCTCTCGGCATTTATTGGAGTCGCGGTAACAGTGGCTTATGTGTTAGGCACCTTTTTGCTGCGTCGGTTTGTGGGACACCAAAATTTGCTGGATCGGGCAGCGGATGTTTTTAAGTTTGTGGCACTAGGAGCTATTTTCATCTGCGCGGTGAGCGCAACGCTTGGTTCAACCAGTTTGTGTTTGGCTGGCATTTGTAGTTGGGATACCTATGGACAAACCTGGGGAACGTGGTTTTTAGGGGATACCGTCGGAATTTTGGTTCTGACGCCGGCATTACTAATTTGGAGTCGTCCGATTTCAAATTTGAGATTTTCGACTTTGCCGGCTTATATAAAATCTGCAATGGCAGATCCCAAATTGTTTGAAACTGTACTGCTGTTGGTACTGCTAGTGGGTGTTTGCGAGGTGGCTTTCGGCGGCGGCTATCCGGTGGCTTATTTGGTCATTCCCTTTTTAGTCTGGGCTGCTTTTCGATTTGGCCAGCGCGGTGCTACGTTATTAATTCTGTTCGTGTCGAGTCGGGCGATTTGGGGGACGGTTCGCGGTCATGGGCCATTTATCCGGGAGTCACTCAACGAATCTCTGCTGTTATTGCAGTGTTTTGTTGGGGTTATTGCGGTAACAACAATAATTTTGGCAGCAGTGATTGTAGAACGCGAGCAGGCGGAGGCTAGCTTGCAACGGGCGAATGAGCAGCTAGAACAAAGAGTTGAGGAGCGCACTGCTGCTTTAATGCTGGCAAATGAAGCGTTGCAGCAGTCGGAGGTTGAATTGAAAGAAAAAGCGAGCCAGATCGAACAGGCGATGCGAGAGTTGCAGCTGACTCAATCTCAACTGATTCAGACGGAAAAAATGTCTTCATTAGGGCAGTTGGTTGCCGGTGTAGCTCACGAAATTAATAATCCGGTGAGCTTTATTTATGGCAATGTGAGGCCGGCAAAGGAATATATTGACGACTTATTACACTTGGTACAGCTTTACCGACAGCACTATCCAAATCCGGCCAGTGAAATTAAGGAAATATCTGAGGAGATGGATTTAGACTTTGTTGTAGAAGATTTACCTAAGCTATTGAGTTCGATGAAAATGGGAGCAGATCGCATCCGGGCGATTGTTTTATCCCTGCGAAATTTCTCCCGTTTAGATGAATCAGAAATGAAGCCAGTTGATATTCATGAGGGGTTAGATAGTACACTGCTGCTCTTGCAAAATCGCTTAAAAGCGGATACCGGCAATAGTGAGATTCAAGTTATTAAAGAGTATGGCAATTTGCCCTCTGTGGAGTGTTATGCCGGCCAGCTTAATCAAGTTTTTATGAATCTGCTTGCCAATGCAATTGATGCACTGGAAAAGCAAGAGGATCCCAGGATGATTACTATCAGCACTTCTGTAAAGACGGGAGATAGACATCAGACGGAAGAAAAAAAATCTTTTATCTCTAATTCTCAAGTTGTGATTCGGATTGCTGATAATGGGATAGGAATGGAACAACATCTGCAAAAACGCCTTTTTGATCCGTTCTTTACCACAAAGCCGGTGGGCAAAGGGACGGGATTAGGTTTGTCAATTAGTTACCAGATTGTTGTGGAAAAACATAAAGGTCAATTGCGATGTGCTTCCACCTCCATGCAGGGAACAGAGTTTATCATTGAAATTCCAATTCAGCAGTCTTCTAGTAATGCGTCCGTTTTTTCCTGTGCTTTACCGCTAGTTGGCAGTGGGAAAGGTAACTTTTAAAATTATTAAAATTTGGATAAATTAAAGGGTGTTGCCGGCTGACAGACACAAGAAAGCCGGCTAGAAAAAGCTTTAGAAAAAAAGGGTAGACTTCCAGAAGAAGCGAGTGCCGGCTAGCAAAAATCACCCAGCCCCTCAATTGTCCTTAAACTTCCAATTCATTGAAATTTTAAGGGTGATGCCACGCTTAACTGCTTCTTGAGCGAATTGGCCCGCCCTCCAATGAGTAACAGGGCGTTCTGAAGCAGGTAGCGTTCACAGGCGAGCACTACTATTTGCACCACCTCTTCTGGGCTAAAAAACTTAGGAGGTCCGAGACGATGTTCTTCAGTTAATATTTGGGTAATGAATCCCACCCACTTTTTATCACTGACCTTTTCCTGTGCGGCAGCTTTCATCTGCTTTGTAGCGATTGCCCACTTTGTCCGTCACAAGCGCACCTGACCCTGTTCCAGTTGTTAAGGGTGCGAATCAGGGTATGACTAAACCCCTGAAGCAGCCAAGAGCAGTCGTGCCGGCCTGACTAGAACTCCTATCCTAAGCTGATCTCTGGTAGGTTACTTTCGCCAGACTGCAATAGCTCCTCTCGCCCTCGCCCCTTAACGATGTCTACTTTTATAGAGTTCAAGCCTTGTTAGGCTGGTAAGAACCAGATAAATTCGTAATAGGTCGCTCGGTATTCATCCTGAGTGATCGAGCTACACGGCTCTATTTCTATTGAGTAACTTTCCCGGTACTCCTTATCGATGGATAGTGTTAATTTGGTTGTCTACCCGCGTTCGCCCTAATTTGAGCGAGAGATTATCTTAATTAAGGGGCTTCAAACCGATATCATCCGAGTCCGGCAATCACGTTGCTCACACAGAGTTTGACCGTCATCAGATTCAAGGAACACTCACATTGGCGCGTGCCCAGCATCGCTTCGGCATTCACCAATCGCTTTGACTTGTCTTCGAGCGAAACTCTGTGCCGAATCGTGGGTTATCCTGCACCCTGTGAGGGGTTATTACTATGACATTTTCCGATGCTGGTAGCGTTCTGGCCACATTGACTCAAGCCAATCGCATGGGTGCTCTAGCCCGTCGCGTTAAAAATCTGCCAGTTGCCGAATTTGTCTGCCTGCTCGATTTTATTACCGCCGAATTTCAACAGTTTCTCCGGGCGATTGAGTTGATCAACAACGAAGCCCTGGAAACGATGCTTGAGCAGCTGCTGGATGCCTTTACGCTAAAAATTGGCCAAATCATCCAGGCGGATCGTACGACTATCTTTTTGGTTGACACCGAAAAACGCCAATTATGGTCTAAACTCACTCCCAGCGAAAATGGCAAGCCGCTGGAAATCCGCATTCCGCTTAATATTGGAATTGCTGGCCATGTGGCCACCACCGGCAAATGCATGAACATTGCCGATGTCAGCACTAACGATGCATTCAAGAAAGAAGTTGACGAACATCCGGGGTATCACACGCGTAACTTGCTGTGCATCCCAATTTTTAGTAACAAAAACCCCGATCAAGTGGTGGCAGTGGTGCAGTTGCTAAATAAAGCCGGTGATGTGCCGTTTGATAGTGAGGATGAGGAAGAATTCTGCACCTTTGCCAGCTCAATTGGCATTATCTTAGAAAGCTGTCAGTCTTTTTATGTGGCTGCCCGGAATCAGCGGGGGGTTTCCGCCCTTCTAAAGGCAACATCTTCACTGGGCCAAAGTCTGGACTTGGAAGCAACGCTGCGTTCTGTGATGGATCAAGCCCGTGATCTGATGCAGGCGGATCGCAGTACCCTGTTTTTGCTCAGTGAAGAAACTGGGGAACTGTGGACAAAGGTGGCGACGGCGGATGGCAAAACGATGATGGAAATCCGCATTCCTGCCAATAAAGGAATCGCCGGCTATGTGGCTTCTACCGGCGCAACGCTCAATATTACGGATGCTTATCAAGATCCCCGTTTTGATCCGAGTATCGACAACCGCACCGGCTACCGCACTCGCACGATTTTGTGTATGCCGGTGTATAACTCGACGAGTAAATTGATTGGGGTGACTCAGCTAATTAATAAGAACCAAGGCAGTTTCACCAGTTCTGATGAAGCGTTTATGCGGGCTTTTAACGCCCAAGCCGGCATCGCCCTGGAAAACGCCCAACTGTTTGAAAATGTTTTGATCGAGAAGCAGTATCAGAAAGACATCTTGCAAAGTCTTTCTGACGCCGTCATCTCCACAGATATGCAAGGCCGGATTGTTACGATTAATGAAGCAGCGCTTGAGTTACTCGGTTGCCCTGTGCGAATAGAAGCCGGTAAACACCTGTATCTGTGGGAACAGAAGCTTGTTGACCGCTTTCTCTGGGAGGTTGTGCCTATTGAAAATCTGCGATGGCGCTTACAAGACAGTCTGACAACAGGTTCTAGGCACTATGTGCCAGAACAAAATTTAGTTATTGGTTTATATATTGATCCGCCAAACTTGCTCCCAGACTCTGGAGAAGTTTCCAAACTCTACATCCTAGCCCTTCCGGATCGCACCAACCCGGACATTTATATTCCCTGGAACCAGCTGATCTGGGATGCCGGTGATATCCAAACTCCCACCCAACTCTTTAAAGATCAGGTGACACAGATCGAACGCAGCATCAATCTCACCGTCAACCCCCTCACCAACCCTGAAGGCGGCGTGCGAGGCGGTTTAGTCGTCCTCGAAGACATCAGCCGCGAAAAACGGATGAAAACAACCATGTACCGCTACATGACTCCAGGTGTGGCAGAACGAGTCATGGCGCTAGGCGAGGATTCCCTCATGGTGGGCGAACGCAAAGAAGTCTCGATTTTATTTTCCGACATCCGAGGATACACGACCCTTACAGAAAATCTGGGTGCGACGGAAGTGGTAATGCTGCTGAATCAGTATTTTGAAACAATGGTGGAGGCGGTGTTTAACCACGAAGGCACTTTGGATAAATTTATCGGTGATGCCCTAATGGCCGTTTTTGGGGCACCACTGCCCCTGGAAAACCACGCTAGGATGGCTGTTGAGTCTGCATTAGATATGCGCCGGCGGTTGGTAGAGTTTAACAAAAAGCGCATTATTGAAGCTCAGCCGCAGATTCACATTGGCATTGGCATCAGTTCCGGAGATGTGGTTTCGGGCAATATTGGGTCGCAAAAACGCATGGACTACACCGTTATAGGCGATGGTGTTAACTTAAGTTCTCGCCTAGAAAGTGTAACGAAAGAGTATAACTGCGATATTATTTTGAGCGAATATACTTATGACCTTTGTCGTGATCATATCTGGGTGCGCGAGTTAGACAAAATTCGTGTGAAGGGTAAAAATGAAGCAGTAAGTATTTATGAATTAATTGGTGATCGCCGGCAGCCTCTAGATAGCGCCACTGAAAGCTTTTTACAACTCTATAAAGATGGCCGCGCTGCTTACATAGCGAGGGATTTTCAGCAAGCAATTGTTTACTTTGAATCGGCGGCGAAAATTCGAGAAAAAGACCGGGCGATAGCAATTCATTTAGAACGCTGCCACAATTATCTTAAAAACCCTCCTCCTGCGTCTTGGAATGGGGTGCATACGATGACAACGAAGTAAAGGGAAAAGGAAATTTTTCTATGGGCAGATTTTTTAGAAATTAAGCCGGCTCTAAAAATTTGGGGTTTAAATTGGAATAAAGTGAATATTTTAAATTCCGTATATTAGATGAATAGGCTCTCACTTTTTATACTACCCATCCCTGAATTTTTCAGGCATAAATTGAATTAAAATCCCTTTGCCCTTCTTAATTCCTTATTTTTAGGTTAACTTTCGCTAGCAGGCGGTTGTTCACCAATTCCTAGCTCTTTTTTACTTTGTTTGAGCTGTTCCCAGAGGGCTTTAATATCTTCATAGGCTACTTCTGGCGCAATTTTTCCATTCATTTCTAAAGCACAAAGGTAGTTCACTTTATGGGCAAATTCTTGGAGATTTGCATTAAACACCAAGTTTTCAGGTGTAAACTTTCCATAATAGCGACTGCGCGGATAAAGAAAATTAGAGTGGCTTTCCATAAATTTCTCCTGATGAAATTTTTAAGTTTCAGCTTTATTTAGATTAACCTAATCACTACTCCGTGTTTTTCTTTGACTTTTTAGGCAAGTTCACTTAAGTTCTGTATAAGCCTAAATATATAAAATAAGGTTTAGCTGCTTTTATGAGGTAAGGGTCATTGCCGTTAGAGTTATCTCAGAGTTTATTACAGCGACGGTAAGAATAATCTTCCTTTACCAGCCTTTAAGATTAGATTAATCTAATCTTAAGAATAACCAAATAGATTCATCTTGATTTTAGCCGAAAGCACTTTAGCAATTCAGCAGATTATAGGTTTTAACTGAAGAAACCGGCAACGTGCTTGTTACGGCCACAATCAAACCATCTTTTAAAAGCTCTAGCTTCTTATCTAAATATTCCCGTTTATTTTATTCAATTAACATCGCTGCTGACTTTTTTGATAGCAACTTTGCCAGAGTAATCTCTAATTTCTAAGTAATTAACATGGGCATAGTGGATTGACATCCCCCGATAGATAGAAAGTTTTGATAGATCCGAGTGTCAAAGCGTGCCGCTGAAAGATAAAATAATTGAGCCAATTGCCTGAGATAGCACTCAGTTCCCTACTCACGAGACGCCTCATGTCCGCCCATCAAAAACTTTACGAAGGCAAAGCCAAAATTCTCTACACCACCGATGATCCAGAGATTTTGCTCGCCCACTTTAAGGATGATGCCACTGCATTTAATGCCCAAAAGCGGGGCAGCATCGCCGGCAAAGGCGAGATCAACTGCACCATCTCCAGTCATTTATTGCGAGAAATGGAAGCTGCCGGCATTGCCACCCACTTCATCGACTCTCCAACCGGCAACCAAATGCGCGTTAGGCGCGTCCAAATTTTACCGTTAGAAGTCGTAGTGAGGAACATAGCAGCAGGGAGTTTGTGTAAACAAACCGGGTTGCCGGTGGGCACCCTCCTGAAACAACCACTGGTCGAATTCTTCTATAAAAATGACGATTTGGGAGATCCGCTATTAACCCGTGAGCGGCTTTTCCTGCTGGAGTTGGCCACCCCAGAACAGGTAGAGCAACTGAAAACCTTGGCATTACAGGTGAACGACATCCTCTCAGCCTTTTTCCAGCGATGCGGGATTACCCTAGTTGACTTTAAACTAGAGTTCGGTCTAGATCGTGACGGAACCCTGCGACTGGCGGATGAAATTAGTCCTGATACGTGCCGGCTGTGGAATAACTCAGATGACGATCCAGATCGGCGGGTGATGGACAAAGACCGATTCCGCCGCGATTTGGGCAATGTCGAAGAAGCTTATCAACAGGTTTTAGAGCGGGTGCTAGCTCAAACCAACCAACAGTCAGAGTAAATAGTCAGGGGTGCTGGGGCGGGTTTAGCCGTGTGGTGCGTTCTAGAAACAGACAACGTTAAGTCAAACCCGCCCGTAAAGGTTCTTGCCAAAAGCCCTTACAGTTGCGCTTTGTCACCGTTCAGTGACAGTTCTGGCGTGATATCCTTGGGGCTGCTGAAATTGGGTTTTCGAGATCAAACTCGAAACATTTATGATATTTGTCGCTGAGCCGAAGTGTTTTCGCCTTCGGAGTTTGATCTCAAAGGTGTGTGGGAGTGGAAAAAAACGTGAGCAAAATGCGGATACCTCCGGTATGGGTGGCAATTGTGACGGCTTCAGCCACCCTGAGTTTATCGAACCCCGTCAGTGGGCAAACCATCAGGTTCACACAGTCTAATTCTGAACTGGCAGGCTTAATGCCGGCCCAGTCTGAAACTGGGGACGCACTGGGCAACCCAGACGCGATGAGTGAGTTGTGGCAATTGATCGGCCAAGCAGAACCCCTCGCCCCCAGTAGCACAAGCGCTTCTGGAGAACTGACTGGGGCTGAGGCTCTTGAGCCGATTGCCGTATCAGCGCTAGAGTTGCCGGTTCAAACTTCTCCTGATCTAGGTAAAGAAAATGTGCCGGCACAGGGGCACAAAAATACAGAACGGAGAATAAGCCCCCCATCTAGAATCCTTAATCTCTCGACTCCGCAGAGTACATGGGCAGCGATTGCCGCATTAGAGTCCATTGCTCAGACGCCCCCATCTCCTGAACAAGGGGCGGGTGAGGAAAACCCAGACGTTGAGCCAACTCCGTCTGCACCAGAGGAAACTGCGCCCACCCCGACTCCGTCTGCACCAGAGGAAACTGCGCCCACGCCAACTCCGTCTGCACCAGAGGAAACTGCGCCCACGCCGACTCCGTCTGCACCAGAGCAGACAGCCCCACCCGCGCCGGGACCCGCTCCAACACCCACCACTGATCGCTGCCCCGATCCCAACGCCCCGCAAGTGCTAGTCGCAGAGGTCGTCGTTAGTGGTGTGGAAGGAGAACTGCAAGATAAAATCTACCAAGCCATTCGCACTCAACCCGGTCGCACCACAAATCGATGCCAATTGCAAGAAGATGTGAATGCCATCTTTGCCACCGGCTTCTTCGGCGCAGTCGATTATCAGCCAGAGGATACCCCCTTAGGCGTGCGGGTGACCTTTGCGGTGCAGCAGAACCCCGTATTGCGGAATGTGACGGTAAATGTCGTCCCTGCCGGCGAAGGCCAACAAGTAGTGCCTCAAAGCGTGATTGACACCATCTTTGGCGAGCAGTACGGCGAAATTCTCAACCTGCGTCGGTTTCAAGAAGGCGTCAAACAATTAAATCAGTGGTATCAAGAGAACGGCTACATCTTGGCTCAGGTCGTTAACGCCTCACAAGTCAATGCCGAGGGCACCGTCATCTTACAAGTAGCCGAAGGGATCATTGAAGATATCCAAGTCCGCTTCCTGACAGAAGAAGGCGAGACAACCGATGATAAAGGCAACCCCGTTGATGGACGGACCCGCGAATTCATCATCACGCGGGAAATGCAGCTCCAAGCAGGGGACGTGCTCAATCGAGATACCCTGGTTTCAGACTTGCAGCGAGTATTTGGTTTGGGCATCTTTGAAAAAGTTGAACCCTCACTAAATCCAGGCCAAGATCCGCGAAAAGTCTCGGTGGTTCTCGATGTCACAGAAAGAAACACCGGCTCCGTAGCGGCGGGTGCTGGGATCAGTTCCGCCACAGGGCTATTTGGCACCCTCAGTTATCAAGAGCAAAACTTAGGGGGGAACAATCAAAAATTAGGTGCCCAGCTGCAAGTCGGTGAACGCGCCTTACTGTTCGACGTAAACTTCACAGATCCCTGGATTGCCGGTGACCCTTACCGCACCTCTTATACCGTGAATGGCTTCAGACGCCGGTCAATTTCTTTGATCTACACCGGCGGCGAAGACCAAGTCTATCTTCCCGATGGAGATCGCCCGCGTCTTCTGCGTTTGGGTGGCGGCGTCACGTTTAATCGCCCCCTAGGGCCAGACCCCCTAAATGCCGATTGGCAGGCATCCTTGGGCTTGCAGTACCAACGAGTGACCATCCGCAACTCCGATGGCGACATCAGCCCCGAAGATGAGCTGGGGAATGAACTGAGCTTTAGCGGCGACGGCAAAGACGACCTGACAACTTTGCAGTTTGGACTTGTGCGGGATCTGCGCGACGACCGCGCAAAACCAACCCGAGGGTCGGTTTTGCGTTTTGGAACGGAGCAGTCCGTGCCCATTGGTAAAGGCGGCATCTTACTCAATCGTCTACGGGGCAGCTATAGCTACTACATTCCCGTTAACTACGTTCGCTTTTCTGAGGGGCCACAGACATTAGCTTTTAATGTTCAAGCCGGCACAGTGGTCGGTGATCTGCCCCCCTACGAAGCTTTTGCTTTAGGCGGCAGTAACTCAGTGCGGGGTTATGACGAAGGCGACTTGGGTAGCGGTCGCAGTTTTATTCAAGCCACTGCGGAGTATCGCTTCCCAATTTTTGCGATTGTAGGCGGGGCGCTGTTTGCCGATTTTGGCACCGACCTCGGCACAGGATCTTCTGTACCGGGCAACCCGGCAGGGGTACGAGACAAGCCAGGAAGTGGCTTTGGCTACGGTCTGGGTGTTCGCATCAACTCTCCTTTAGGCCCGATCCGCGTGGATTATGGCTTTAATGACGAAGGAGAGGGCCGCTTTCACTTTGGAATTGGAGAAAGATTTTAAGGTCTCCAGTGAGAAGTCAAAAATGAGATGTCGTGAAGCATGACTATTTCTTTAACAGAGAACTCAGAAATAGGGACTGGGCACTCTATTCAGGCACCGTTTGAGCTGTCGGGTGTAGGACTGCACACCGGCACTCAAACTCAAGTCAGAGTCCTGCCGGCTTCACGCCATGAGGGGCGCTATTTTGTGCGAGTGGATCTGGCCGGTTCTCCTGTGATCCCCGCCCGCATCGAGTTTGTGCGCCAAACCACTCTCTCAACAGAACTTGGCAATGGAGACGCATGTGTGCGAACGGTCGAACACCTGTTGGCCGCTTTGGCAGCACAAGGAGTTGATAGCGCCAGAATCGAGATAAATGGCCCAGAAGTGCCGCTGCTCGATGGCTCAGCTTATCCGTGGGTAGAGGCGATCAATTCTGTGGGGGTTGTGGGAGAAAATGACCCAACCTCTATTCCTAAAACCCCAATCCTGCAAGAGCCGGTTTGGGTGCATCAAGGAGATGCCTTTGTCGCAGCGCTGCCGGCCCCACAAACGCGCTTTACCTACGGCATAGACTTTGATCTGCCGGCAATTGGTCAGCAGTGGTATAGCTGGACACCGGCAACCGAGCGCTTCGCCACCGAAATCGCGCCGGCTCGAACCTTTGGCTTTGCCGCCCAAATCGAGCAGCTGCGTTCACAGGGTTTAATTAAAGGCGGGAGTTTAGATAATGCCCTTGTCTGCGACGTCAGCGGGTGGCTAAATCCACCACTAAGATTTGCAAATGAACCAGTGCGTCATAAAATCTTAGACTTAGTAGGAGATATTAGCTTGTTGGGAGCTTTTCCCTCAGCTCACTTTTTAGCCTACAAAGCAAGTCACAAATTGCACATACAGCTTGCCCGGTTGCTGGCCCAGTCGCATTCGGGATTTTAGATATGGTAATGTCCAGATTCATCCCCAATCTAAAATCTACAATCTAAAATCCAAAATCAATATCTACTCATGTCCACCCTGAGCGATCTTAATTCCAATCACTCCTCTGCCCCTGATTCGGCTCAGCCTGAATCGGCCAGCGAGGCTGCACAGAGCGTTTCGGTGCCGGCATCACCCAAAACTGTGTTCAACATTGAAGAAATTCATAAACTTCTCCCCCACCGCTATCCTTTTTCCCTCGTGGATCGAATTATTGACTATGTCCCGGAAAAAATGGCTGTCGGGATTAAAAATGTCAGTATCAACGAACCCCATTTTCAGGGACATTTCCCAGGACGCCCGATCATGCCGGGAGTGCTGATTGTAGAAGCAATGGCACAAGTTGGCGGGGTCGTGATGACGCAACTGCCCAATCTGCCACCCGGATTGTTTATGTTTGCCGGCATTGATAAAGTCAGGTTCCGCAGACCTGTCGTACCCGGAGATCAGCTGGTGATGACAGTAGAACTGATCTGCGTCAAAGGCCGCCGGTTCGCTAAAATGCAGGGCCGTGCTGAAGTAGATGGCCAGCGGGTTACAGAAGGCGAACTATTGTTCTCCCTGGTGGACTGAAAACACTGTTAATTGATCGGTCGTCAGTGGTAAGGGAAAAGTGACGCTGCCTTCGTTGGCGCAACTCACTCATCGCTTCTAAAGACAACTGACCACTGTACGGGCGGGCGCAAGCAGACAATTTTTACTCAATTCCAGACAACGTATAAACAAACCCCGCCCCTACCAACTGACAACTGACAACTGACAAATGAAGACTTTAATTCATCCCACCGCTGTCATCCATCCCGGAGCTCAACTGCACCCGACAGTGCAGGTGGGACCTTACGCAGTCATTGGGGATCTAGTAAAAGTTGGCCCGGAAACGACGATCGGTGCCCACGTCGTCATTGAAGGGAAAACGGAAATTGGTGCCCGCAATCAAATTTTCCCAGGTGCCGCCATTGGGTTAGAACCCCAAGATCTTAAATATGATGGTTCCTTGAGTTGCGTACAAATCGGCAACGACAATCGGCTGCGTGAGTACGTGACAGTTAACCGGGCCACCGGCGCTGGCGAAATAACGACAATCGGCAATAACAACCTGCTCATGGCTTACGTTCATGTGGCCCACAACTGTGAGATAGAAAACGGCGTCGTAATTGCCAATGCGGTGTCCCTAGCCGGCCACGTCCATATTGAATCTCGCGCTACGATTGGGGGCGTTGGGGGTATCCATCAGTTTGTCCATATCGGGCGATTGTCGATGATCGGGGGTGTGGCCCGGATTGTTCAGGATGTGCCGCCTTATATGCTCATTGAGGGCAACCCGTCACGGGTGCGAACGCTGAACTCGCTTGGCCTGAAGCGGGCCGGTTTGACAGAGACTGATCGCAGCTATCTTAAGAAAGCATTCCGAATTATTTACCGTTCTGGGCTGACACTGAACGAAGCCCTAGAACAGCTAGATTTATTCCCCGAAAACGAATACGTGCAACATTTGCGCCGGTTCCTGCAACTGTCTCAAATGAAAGGCCGGCGTGGGCCAATGCCAGGCCGGCGTCTTCACATGAGAGGTGAGGAGTGAGGAATGGCAACCCAGAGGGGCAATTGGGCACAGAATCGCCGGAAAATATGGTGTTGAATTTGCCTCTACCTCCGAACACTCCCTCACCGTTCAGAATTTTTATCAGCACCGGCGAGGTGTCGGGTGATTTGCAAGGGTCTTTGTTAATCGAGGCTTTACACCGGCAAGCGAATGCGACAGGCATCAAATTAGAAATTGTGGCACTGGGGGGCGAACGCATGGCTGGGGCCGGCGCAACCCTGTTAGGCAATACCAGCGCGATTGGTTCTGTCGGGCTTTTGGAATCTTTACCCTATATTTTGCCTACGCTGCAAGTTCAGCGCCAAGCAAAGCGATACCTGCGGGAACACCCACCCGATTTGATCGTGCTGATTGATTATATGGGTCCTAATCTGGCGATCGGCAGCTATGTAAAGCGGCATTTACCCGCTGTGCCGGTGGTGTTTTACATTGCGCCGCAAATGTGGGTTTGGTCGCCTTTCCCGCGCTATACAGAGCAAATTGTCAGTGTCACAGACCGGCTGCTGGCGATTTTTCCAGAGGAGGCGCGTTATTTTCAACAGCAGGGGGCAACAGTGAGCTGGGTAGGTCATCCTTTGGTTGATCGCTTGCAAACCTTCCCCTCTCGCGAACAAGCGAGGGCTAATTTGGGTATTGACAAAGATGCGATTGCGATAGCATTGCTGCCGGCATCCCGACAGCAAGAGGTGCGTTACCTGTTGCCGGCAATCTGTGAAGCAGCCCAGCAAATTCAGGAGAAATTGCCGCAAGCTCATTTTTGGATTCCCCTGTCTCTGGAGAAATTCAGACGTCCCATAGAACAAGCAATTGAGGATTACGGGTTACGGGCGACTTTAGTTACCAGTCAGTCTCAGGACGTGCTGGCAGCGGCGGATCTGGCGATCGCTAAATCGGGTACGGTTAATTTAGAAATCGCTTTGTTGAATGTGCCGCTGGTGGTGCTTTACCGAGTCCATCCCTTCACCTATTGGGTTGCGCGCCGGCTGTTTAATTTTTCGATTCCCTTTATGTCACCGCCGAATCTGGTGCAAATGCAGCCGATAGTACCAGAGTTGCTGCAAGAGCAAGCAACACCGGCAAACATTGTCAGGGAAGCGTTAGAACTTTTACTAGATGAAGGCCGGCGTCAGCAAACTCTGAAAGCCTACCAGGAAATGCGCTCCAACCTGGGAGACGTAGGAGTGTGCGATCGCGCAGCTCAGTCTATTCTGCAGATGCTCTCAAAATAAAAGAATTCTTAACTTTTCAAATTGATTTTTTAACTTTTAATGGGAAGCAACCCCGTCTGCATTGTCACGGCTAATCTTCAATGTGACCAAAATTTTAAAGCCCAAGTCTCAATACCATTCTGATCGGCGACCCCTTGCAGTCGATTTATTTGCAGGTGCCGGTGGATTTTCCCTGGCGGTTGAGCAAGCTGGCTTTGATGTGTTAACAGCGGTGGAGGTTGACTCGGTTCACGCAGCAGTTTATACGTTCAATTTCCCCTATACAGAGGTTCTGTGCGCTGATATCTCTACTCTGTCGAGTCTAGTGATTGCAGATACCGCAGCGCAAAGTTGGACGTCATTGCCGGTTGCAGCAAATCAGCGGCAGTCATCTGCTTGGGATGGTGAAATTGATTTGGTGATTGGCGGGCCACCTTCTCAAGGGTTTGCCATCATGGGCAAAGGGGTTATTGAGGATGAGCGGAATGATTTCGTGTTTGAGTTCGCACGGGTGGTGTGTGAATTGCAACCGCGATATTTCATTATGGAGAATGTGCCAAGTCTGGTGACAGACCAGTACACAGATTTTTTAGAACGGTTGATCTCGCAGTTAGAAGCGGCTGGATATAAAATTACGCTGCCGGTGCAAGTCTTAAATGCGGCGGATTTTGGCGTCCCGCAAGATCGGCAACGGATGTTTTTGCTGGGGTCTCGTTGCGGTCAAGTTCTGTTACCTTATCCAGAACCCCTTATAGATCGCAAGGTGACGGTAAGGGATGCGATCGCAGATTTGCCAGATGTAGATGAGTTTCCTGAATTGCTGGATACCGATGAGTTGCTGCTACCGGAGGCACAACTGAAGGCTTTGGAAGATGGGGCGAGTGAGTATGTGCGTTCCCTACGGGGCTTGGTTCGCGATCGAGCGGATTGCGCTTATCACCGGCTGTGGAACCGGCAGCTTATAACGGGCTGCCTGCGAACCGCGCACACTCCTGATTGTGTACAGCGGTTTAAAGACACGCCGATGGGGAAGGTGGAAAATAACAGCCGGTTGCGGCGCTTAGATATGGAAGGACTTTGTAGCCCTTTGCGTGCCGGTACCGGCAGAGAGGGAGGCCGGCATACGTCTCCTCGTCCGATCCATCCTTTGCACCCCAGAGTGATTACTGTGCGCGAGGCGGCGCGGCTGCATTCGTTTCCAGATTGGTTTCGTTTCCACACGACGAAGTGGCATGGGTTTCGACAGGTGGGTAACGCGCTGCCACCCCTGCTAGGACGTGCGGTTGCCGGTGAAGTGATTAAAGCGCTGGAAGTTGAGTTACAAGTTCCAGATGTGCCGGTTGATTTGGGAAACCCAGATTTGCTAAGGATGAGTCCGTCACTAGCCAATCACTATTGGGAAGCCCATTTGCTGAAGACGATGTGAATTGATTCTGTAATCACCCCAACCAGCCGTAACAGGTTGGTTTTTTTGTCCCATAGCAGTGCGAGGTTTTCAACGGCTTGCAGCTGATCGCGGCCCGCCGGCAAAGTTTACTGGCTATCTCTAGCCCTTCCTTTTCTCTGTTTTGCTATCCTTTCCCTAGTAATATCTTCCAAAAGCCTTGCTGAATATAGGATTTATATTTATCTTTCTTTGCATAATTAAAATAAAAATCTTAATTTTTTGGAGATGGCCCTTACTCAGGTAGAATTTTTTTTAAAAAGAACACCCTGAGACTAAAGATGTTAGCTCCGTAAGTTTACTTAAATTATAAAGATAACTTTATAAAAGGCTTCCGCGTATTAACTGAAGCACAATATAACCACTTAGTAAACACCTAACTTTAGCCAAACTTGTTTCCAAGAAATCGGTGTATTAACTGAAAACTAATTTGGAGTAATAGGGTTAAATAAAGAAGTCAAGGACATTTATTTTTGAGCATCGCCCGAGGGGAAGATTTGTCAAAAGAAAAGCTCAAAAAGCCTTTGCTTAAAGCTTTACCGTTTCTTTAAAATATTTTTTTTGAAACGGGGAAACATTTCTAAATCGGGGGCGTCTTGAGGGGAAAGGGCAAAATAAAACGCTCTTTTCTAAGAAGTAACTAAGAACGAGCGAGCATCTTAGGGTATTAGCATCTAAGGCTGGTCTAGCCAATATCAAATCCTAATAGAAGAGTCAATCAAGGGAGATTCAACATGGAAACGACGATCGAAACCTTACCAGGCGACACCAACGATACCCTCACCGGAGGCACCGCCAGCGATACCCTCACCGGAGGCACCACCACCGAGCCAACAACCCCCACCGAGCCGGTTGACGAGACAGCCGTTCTGACACCAACAGGCACCAACACAACAGACGGCAGCACCGACACTAGCTCTATAGACGGCAGCACTGGCACCGACACAACAGGCGACAGCACCTTATCTGGCGGCGAAAGCGATACCCTACAAGGTGCCGTCGACTACGATACCATCATTGCTACCTCCGGCGAGAGCAGTTTACCAGGCACCACCAGCACAGACAGCTTAGGTGGCGCTGAAGAACCCAGCACCTTACCTGGTGGCGAAAGCACCTTACCTGGCGGCGAAAGCACCTTACCTGGTGGCGAAAGCACCTTACCTGGCGGCGAAAGCACCTTACCTGGCGGCGAAAGCACCTTACCTGGTGGCGAAAGCACCTTACCTGGCGGCGAAAGCACCTTACCTGGTGGCGAAAGCACCTTACCTGGTGGCGAAAGCACCTTACCTGGCGGCGAAAGCACCTTACCTGGCGGCGAAGGCCCCACCACCCCAACAAGTGGCGACTCTACATTTGAATCTGGAACCTTCGTAGTTGGAGAAAGCGGCGAAGTTAGCTTCAGCTATGAGTGGGACGGCGGAGACTATAAAGGCGAAGTCGGCATCTTCAACCTGGAAGGGATGGAAGAGTTTGAGCCTGGGTCTGAAGAATTTATCCAAGAAGCCGCTACTCGAGCTGTGAGCAACTCTGCTCAGGGTTATGTGGTCATTAAAGATGCCGAAGAAGGAGCCAAGTCTGAGGGAGAGCTGCCTTGGGAAGAAAACTTCAACGAAGGAGAATATGCTGGGCCAAAAACCTTTGAAATGGCTGCCGGCAGTACATTTGGCGTCATATTCTCGCCCAATGGCACAGTGCAAGGACTCGCTGAAGATCCAACCCTGAGTGGTGACGAGTATCCGTTATTCTCAATAGCCACAGCCAACCCTGATGATGCCTTACAGGTTGGCCAGCTTGCAGATGTCACCGGCGAAGGCAGCGTCTTCGTCATGGAAGACGTGTATGTTGGTAACCCAAACTCAGATGCAGACTACAACGACTTCATCATCAGAGTCGAGGGTGCTGTTGGAGAAGCACCCTCCATTGATGAATATATCAACCCCGATAAAGATTGGCGCGAGGAAGAAGCCGGTCAAGCCCTCATAGAAGACCTCAACAGTGGCGAAGGCGAAGAACCTACCGGCGGCGAAGGCGAAGAACCTACCGGCGGCGAAGGCGAAGAACCTACCGGCGGCGAAGGCGAAGAACCTACCGGCGGCGAAGGCGAAGAACCTACCGGCGGTGGCGGTGAACTTCCTCCAAACCTCCCAGACGGTGGCAACACCGGCGGCGAGTTCCCAGGCGGCGGCAACACCGGCGGCGAATTCCCAGGCGGCGGCAACACCGGCGGTGAGTTCCCAGGCGGCGGCAACAGTGGTGGCAACGGCAACGATACCCTAACTGGTAGCGAAGGCAGTGACACCCTAAACGGCGGAGCCGGCAATGACACCTTAGATTGTGGTGGTGGCGACGACACTGCTACCGGCGGCGAAGGTGACGACGACATCGACGGCGAAGAGGGTGACGACGATATCGACGGGAATGCCGGCAACGATACAGTCATCGGTGGTGTCGGCAACGATATAGCTGGCGGCGGTGAAGGTAACGATTCCGTTGATGGCAGTGACGGTAACGACACTGTCGAAGGTGATGTCGGCAATGACACCTGCGTAGGTGGCGGCGGCAATGACACCATCGTAGGTGGCGAAGGCGACGATGACACCAGTGGCGATGACGGTAGCGACACCGTTGATGGCGGTATCGGTAACGACACCGTTGATGGTGGCGCCGGCGATGACACCTGCGAAGGCGCAGAAGGCTCTGACACCGTTGATGGTGGCGAAGGCAATGACACCGTTGATGGTGGCACCGGCGAAGACAGCGTTGATGGTGGAGAAGGCGATGACACCTGCGAAGGCGCAGAAGGCAATGACAGCGTTGATGGTGGCACCGGCGAAGACAGCGTTGATGGTGGAGAAGGCGATGACACCTGCGAAGGTGGAGAAGGCGATGACACACTAGGCGGTGGCGACGGCGACGATGACGCCAGTGGAGATGAAGGCGACGACGTAATCGAGGGTGAAGGCGGCTCTGACACCTGCCAAGGCGGAGAAGGCTCTGACACGATCGTCAGTGGCGACGGCAACGATGCCGGTAGTGGAGATGAGGGTGAGGACGTAATCGACGGTGGCACCGGCGATGACATCAACTCAGGTGGAGGCGACAATGACACAGTCCTCGGTGGCGAAGGCCACGACACCACTATGGGTGATGAGGGTAACGACAGCGTTACGGGTGATGCCGGTATAGACACCTGCCTCGGCGGTGGCGGTAATGACACTATCACTGCTGGCGATGGTGGCGACTCTGGCTACGGCAACGCCGGCGATGATGTCATGGATGGCGGCACAGGTGACGATACGACCTACGGCGGTGAAGGCAACGATTCTGTCTTGTCTGGCGAAGGCGACGACACCAGCTCTGGCGACCTCGGTGATGACATGATCGAGGGTGACCTGGGTTCTGATATGGGCCTGGGCGGTGAAGGTAATGACACAATCGTTGGCGGCGACGGTCATGAGACAATCTACGGCAACACCAACGACGACGTTCTCAACGGTAACACCGGCAACGACAGTCTGTATGGTGGCCAAGGTAACGACATTATCCGGGGCGGTCAAGACGCTGACTGGATCACTGGTGACCTGGGTGATGACGTTGTCTACGGTGACATGGGTAATGACATCCTCATCGGTGGCGGCGGCGCAGACGTGCTTATCGGTGGTGAAGGTAACGATGTCTTCACACTCGAGTCCGGTATGGGTGCTGACACAGTCGTTGACTTCGTCATCGGTCAAGATACCTTCAGCTTGTCTGCCGGTTTAACCTTCGAAGGGTTAACGATTGTTCAAGGCAGCGACGCGCAAGCTAACGACACCTTGATCAAGATTGCCGGCAGCGAGGAACTGGTAGCTACCCTCACAGGTGTGCAAGCCAGCTCAATCACCAGCGCTGATTTCACTCTGATCTAAAACAGCTAACTTGGGGGCGGCTTACTTTCTTCGCCCCCAGTTCTTGCTCACAACATCTCGACTCGACCTGTAAAACTCAATTGTGGATACAAAATTTTGACCCGAAAAAAAGCATTTACAGGTTGAAACATTCCTAAACAGAATGAACTTCAAACCCTTAAACACCCCAAACGATTAGTAATTGACTGGGGTGTTTTCTTTTTAGTTTTTAAATCAATAAGCTTTCAGTTCGTTTCAATTGACTTAAGCTGTAAGTCACGAAACTTTAATTGCCGACGTTGGGCTGATAGCCTTACTGCCTAAAGACCTGGACATCAATTTCCAGCCTAATAGCTGAAGTCTTCTTTACAAGAAGGATAATAGCCAATTGAGTTTTTGAAACGATTGATAATCCTTTTTTAGCAAGATTAGGGCCAGCCAAAAGAATTTAATTTACGAATTTGC
Organism: Microcoleus sp. FACHB-672; assembly: GCF_014695725.1. Taxonomy (NCBI): domain Bacteria; kingdom Bacillati; phylum Cyanobacteriota; class Cyanophyceae; order Oscillatoriales; family Microcoleaceae; genus Microcoleus; species Microcoleus sp. FACHB-672. The sequence continues at coordinate 361,620 of NZ_JACJOU010000019.1, forward strand.
TAGAAGTTTTTTTGAGTAGGTTTAAATTTAATCAAAATTGCTAAAAAAACTTAATAAATTTTGACTAGATATCCTTCGCCTAAATCTTCTAATTTTGGAAAGCTTGATAACATTTAAAATGGAATAAACTTGCTGTTTCTATCCCTCACTTTTGTAATTATTTAGGATAATAATTTTTAGTGAACACGCTCAATTTAAGCGCTCTCTTCAATACACTCGTGTACATCGTTGGTGGGGCTATTGACTAAGGTGCTGACTGGATAAGTTTTCATAGCTGCTTCTGGATAGGGTCCCAGTAGTCGCAAAAGTTCTTCTGGATTCTTGTTTTGAGGGTCAAGCCATTGAGTGTAGGCTTCAGGCTGCAAAATCACCGGCATTCTGTCATGCACCGGCTGCAAAACTTCGTTAGCCACTGTTGTCAGAAAGGTGCAGGATATGATCGTTTCGCCTTCTGGGGGTTGCCATGAGTCCCACAAGCCGGCAAAAGCAAACGGTGAACCGTCCTTCATCTGGAAATAGTAGGGCTGTTTTTGCTTACCGACTTTTTGCCATTCATAAAATCCATCGGCAATGACTAAGCAGCGTTTGCGTTTAAAAGAACTGCGAAAGGCCGGCTTTTGTGTTACGGTTTCGGCCCTAGCATTAATCAAACGCGCCCCAATTTTAATATCTTTCGCCCAACTTGGAATCAAACCCCAGCGCATCCACTGAAACTGCCGGTGAGTTTGTCCATCTGCTAGAGACACTGTTGCGACTTGTTGGGTGGGTGCGATATTGTAGCGCACCGGCACCTGCGGTACGTCTTTAATCGCAAAGTATTCAGCTATTTTCTCGGCTTGCACGCTCAAGCTATATCGTCCACACATCGTTAAGGCTGGTGAAGTAAGAGTGCTAGCTCTAGTATGACGAGTTTATCGAGAAAATTTGCTTCAGTGCAGATGCTATTTTAGCTAATAGGCAGCCAGCGTTTGTTAAAAAACAACACCTAAGCCCTACAGGAATACGCTGAACTGCGGTTGCGGGAGTGAAACAGGTTGATATGCCTGAAAGTATTGGTGATACAGAATTTATGAATATTAACTTAGAGCGTAAAAACTTCTACTGCCCAATTGCGAAGTGGAGTGGACGGCTGATTTTGCCCTCTCTCCCAGAAAGGCGAAGTGATGGCGGAGTTTATCTGGAAGTTCAGAATACTCCAGATTCCCACGCCCAGCTTAAAGGCAAAAAAGTCTGGGTGACTTGGCATTCCACCTCTTGTCACCGCAAGTGGCTGCATCGCGCTGTTATTGATATCCACTTTGATGAGATTACTCGTAAGAGTATGGAGGAAAATCATTTTATCCACCCCATTCGGCTGGATGGATGGTCAAAAGTTAGTCCTCTGGAGTCCTTAGCCGGTGGCAGTTCGATTGATGATGTGCAAGTAGAATTGGATGTTGTCAGCGCAGATAGAGATGGGAATTCCTGGGTTCTGGCGATTGGAGACGAACCGTATCAAATTGCCGGCATTGACAAGGCGCTGAGCCGATTTATCGCACCGGCAGGAGAAAAGCGCTACCGCGTCAGGCATTATAACCCCAGCAGCCGTAGTTTTGATGGCCCAGAAGAAGTGATTGCCCTCCCCGATGCCGGCACAGTTTTACCGGGAACCAGTATTGAGCAGACTTCTATCAAAAATATTGAAAAATCTTCTCTAAATGCTTCTGGTTGGTATATTTATGGCTCACAGGATGCTTCTGGTTCCTTCACAGTAAAGGCTTTGGAACCGGCAGAGATGTTCAAACTTGTACCAACGCGGATGGTAATCGGAAGGGACGAAAGCCGCGATTATATTACTGACCTGAAGTGGGATAACATCCCACTTCAGCGAGTTGAAAGAACGCTCTTAGATAATAATGGTGGAGTGGTTCCCTTTAAGCAGAGAACACCGGCGCTAATTGCAAAGCGCACGAAAGAACTTTGGTCTGTCGGTGATGTAGCGCTTGTGGTTCACACCTATGGATGGCGAGGCGGCGAACGAGGTGATAAGGTGCCGTTGGGAATCGTTCCGGGACACTTTGCGTTTGGTTTTGCCAAGGTTGTGAGGGATGAGTTTACCGGCGAGTTGCGCTTTGATCTGGTATACCGGCAAGTTTATGCGCACAACCGCGAGGGTGTGATTGCCGGCGCAATGCGTTGGCATTTATATATGGGCAGTCTGAGACACGGATGGATGTATACGCTGCCGATTTCTGATGTGCTGGTGCGACTTCCAGAACTGACGGTTCCCTATCGGCTAGGCAATCATACGTTCAATCCCCTCATTGTCATCTTACAAGAACTGGCACTGATGACCGCCAAATACCGCGCCGGCGGGGGAAATGGGGCATCTCTCGTCACGCCAGCAGCTTCTTGTGTCAAGGATTCCAGTCAGGCTTTATTTGCTGCTGGCAGGCGGTTGGAGAATGAAGTTGTCAACGATTCTGTGGTGAAAGGCTGGCTTGATAGCAACCCCAACAGTTATGAGGCAAAGCGTTTTCGCCGGCTGGAGTCGCTGCTTAATGATGTTGAAAGTACCGTACTCATCCCGTGGGGAATTGTCCCAAAAGGCTGGGGCGGAGATAACGAAAATGTGGCAGCGCACCTGAAAGATGGTGCTATCACTCCTGCCAGCATCCTGGAAGCACTCAAGGCTTGGAAAACAATGATGCCGCGCCGTGCTGAAATAGAACTTCTCAAAGTTTTACTTGAGCATGGTGCCACAATGGTGGACTGCCAGGGAGCAATGCTGGGCGGAGAAGTTCCGGGTATTGTTCCCCTTGCTCCTACTGTTATTTTTTAATAGAAAATGGGCATGGGGCATGGGTCAAGGCTTCGCCAACTTAAAGGTAGGGGCATGGGGCATCGGTGTCTAACTGCCAAGACTCTGATGAAGTCGGTTGTCGTTAGACTTGTTTTCCTACAGATTGAAATCGTAACGCTGTTATCCCTAGTTTATTCAGTGGTTGTGGTGATACCGGCTAAAGGCCGGCCCATAAGTGGCTAACAAGTTTTGAGGCGCTAAAGCAATGTCGGGTTGGCCAGTGCACACGACTCTTTGGTTAAGGCAAATAACGCGATCACAATGCCGGCAAATCATATCCAAATCGTGAGAAATTTGCAGCACTGTCCAATTTTGTTCGCGTTTGAGTTGGTTAAGCAAGGCGTAGAACTCCGCTTCTCCCTGCGCGTCTACGCCGGCAAATGCTTCATCAAGCACTAACAGCCGGCGTGGCCAAACCAAGCAATACGCCAGCAACACCCGTTTCATCTGGCCACCACTTAAGGTGCCGATGGCTTGGTGACGCAGCCGGTAAGCATCTACTCGGTGCAAGGCAGCGGTTACTGCTGCTATTTTTTCTGGGTTGGTTTGCCAAAACCACTTAAATTTTGGATTTTGATGGTTTAACCCTTTCACCCATCCCAACCCCACCAATTCCCAGACAGTAATTGGAAATGAGCGATCAAAGAGAAAGTTTTGCGGCACATAGCCGAGTTGGTGGCACAGGTTTCCCAGCCGTTCCATAGGCCGACCAAATAGTTGGATCTGGCCGGCTGTGCGCGGAATTAAACCCAAAACTGCTTGCACCAACGTACTTTTACCGGCACCATTAGGGCCAACAATCGCTGTATCCGTTCCAGGTTGCAACTCAAATGAGACATCCTGAATCGCCGGATAGTTGCCTTGATATACCGTCAGATTTTGTACCTTCAGGATTGGGATCTGGAGGTTTGGAGAGGGTAATGGGCCACCGTTAGGCCGGTCGAGGTTGCTCACGTCTATTGACAGGCAGATTCAATGGTTTGCAGATTGGTTTGCATCGCTGTAAAGTAATGCTGCGGATCGAGCGGGCCAGATTCTAATGAGTTTAGAGGACGCAGGGTTAAGTTGAGGTCTTGGGAAAGACTTTGCAGCAACTTATTATCTACTCCCGGTTCCCCAAATAGTGCTTTGACGTTGTATTGTTTTACGGCTGCAATGGTTTTTCCCACATCAGCGGGGGAAATGCTTTGTTCTGGGATATTAACAACGGCGACTTGTTGCAGCTGATATCGCTTGGCGAGGTAGGGATAGGCGTCGTGGAATGTGACAAAGGTGCAGTTGGGATACTTTTGCAGCTGCTGTTTAAACCGGCTGTCTAGCTGTTCCAATTGCTGGATGTAAGCAGCAGCATTGGCTTGATATGAGGATTTATTGTCTGGATCGGCTGCAATTAAGCCATCACGAATATTTTGTACCTGTTGTTTCGCTAAGACTGGATCAATCCAGACGTGGGGGTTGCCGCTTCCGTTCTGAGTTTCATTATGGTCGTGATCGGTGTCTTCTTTGCCGGCACTCTCAATTGGCTTTACGACTGGGGAAATTTCCTGTAAGGTTTGAATGCCTTTACTTGCCTCTATTTCTTTCAGCTTCTGGTTTTGGGCGTTTTTTACGGTTGCTTTTAGAAATTCTTCTAAGTCCAAACCATTTTTAACGAGCACATCTGCTTGTGCTAGTGATCGCACGTTTGCCGGTGTGGCTTGGTACTCATGCACTTCTGTGCCCGGGGGGATTAAAATTTCTACTTCTGCTTTGTCGCCGGCTACTGCTTTGGTGAACCAATAGATCGGGAGAAAGGTAGCTACGACTTTCAGTTGTTTTGAGCTAGGCGGTGCATTTTGGCTGTCAGACAGGGGTGTGGGGGGGGTTTGGTTGCAGCCGGTGGCGATAGTCAGCAGCAATAATGCCGGCAGCAAGTGCTGCAAGTTGGGACTTTTCACGGTTTTTCTACAATCTGCGGAAAATTTTTGAGTATGATTTTTATTCTAGATGAAGAATGAGATTTATTCTCATTTTGTGTTGATGTTCTTTTCTTCGGGTGCCGGTTGGGGATGATTTCTTTAACTGCAGATAAATGCAGATGTGTTGTTGGTTGGAGTCTGAGTTCTTCTAAGAGTTGGAATTTATGACTGCAATGTTGGGGTTTTGGGCAGATTTTGTAACCCCAAATGATAGCGCAGCGTGCCGTCATGCATACACAGATGGATTAATCCTTATTGTCAGGGTTCTGCGGGTGAATTGATGAAACCTTTAATTGTTCTGTTTTCAACAATAAAATTAATTAAATATGGTTATTTTAATTAATATTTATGAATAATGTAAATGACTAAGGAGATCGTTTTTGATTAACTAGTTCAATTTGGCGAGAAAAATAATCTTCTTGATATTTTAGTTGCTGGGCAATTTCTAATCCTTTTTGAAAAGCTGCTAGAGCTTGGGTGAAAGCTTGACGAGCTAAATATATTTTACCGATTCGATCATAAGTATCCATCATGCCAAAGAAGTTGTAACCTCTTTGATCGACAACGACTAAAATTTGATAAACTTGCAATGCTGCTTCGAGTTCGTTCTGTGAGAGATAAAGCGCGGCTAAGTTTTGCAATGCTTCGCCGGCTCTCGCGTATTGCTGCAATTGCCATGCTAAGGTGTAAGCTTCTTGATAAAATTGGGCAGCTTTGCCGAGCCGACCTAATACTTCATAATCTTCTCCCATTGCGATTTTAAGCGCTGCTACTTGAGTCGGATCTTTGGCAATTCGGTAGCGATTTAAAATTTTTGTGCGGACATCTAGGGCTTTTTGGTGTTGCTGGGAATGCGCGTAAATAAAAGCTAGTTGTTGGAGATAGGTATCTTCTTCTAAGCGAGTTTGCTCACTGCGATTTACTTTGGCTTCACTAATTGCTAATAGTTGCTCGTAAGCAACGGCTGCTTCAGAGAAGTTTAATCCGCCAAAGTAAAGTTCGGCAATTGTTTTCAGGGCAATTTCTTGTGCCGGCACATCTTGCCTCGCTTGTGCGTTGGCTAGAATTTGTTGGTAAACATCGACAGCGGATTGTTTCGCTTGCACCAATACAAACACATCTCCTAAAGCTTGCAGCAATTGGGGAGTAATGGGGGGTTGCGCTTGTGCTTCTAGATAAATGACCTGCAAGCGTTGGGTGATCAGCTGGACTTGTGTTGTCTGATTTTGACTTAGGGCAATTTTCGCTACTCTGGTTAAGGCTTCTACTTCGGCCAGAGGGCCAAGAAAGCGGCGCAACCGCAATTCTCGATACCAGATTTTAAATGCTTCCGCTAAATTTCCCGCTTGTAGCTGAGCAGTTGCCTGCTGGTTGAGTTCATCTAGTGCAGTGGTTAAAGCTTGAACTTCTAGAGGAGTTAGCGGCTTTTTTAAGGGCCATTGAGGCAGCAGGGGATCGGGTTTGGTAATCTCCAAGGGGCTAGTATAAGGCTCATCCGGCTTAGATTGCTGGGACTGCTGAGCAAAAACCGGCCTAAGATCGGCTGCCACCGACAGCAGCAAAAGGATGCCGGCGGCGGAACAAGCTAGCCTCACAATTTGAGTGCGGCTTGGCCAAAATAAAGTTTTTTGCTCAAGCGACGTTTGCATATCCACAATCTTGCCTGGTGCTAGGTGGTAGGGTGTAAAGGGTAGGTGTTGCCTTTATATTTAAAGGCCAGCTGGCTGCCAAATTGAAAGCGAGCTGTTCTTATCTAAATTGTCGTTTGTCAGTTGTCCGTTGTTACGACCGCAGGCTGCTGACCATTGACTACTGACCACTGACTTCTGGATTTTGAAGTGAGCAGAGAATTTGTAAACATTAGCGCTTGCTATCGGGCTATATCAGGCGTTTTGGCGAAACTTTCTTTAGGAAAGACGGGATTGAACGTTCGTTGGTTCGTTTCTTGGGTGTTAGTACCGGCACTTGTTCTATCCAATTTACTCACCGGCTGTACTTTACCCCAAGTGACCGCTGAACAAGGGAATTCGCTGCCGGCGCAGGAAAAAACTTTGTCGCCGGCACAGGAAAGAAGGATACTAGCGGCTGAGAAACGGATTTTTCTGGATCTGTCCCTAGAATTTTTAGGCGAGTACCAACTGCCCCCACAAACGTTTGAGGATACGCCCGTAGGGGGTTTATCCGGTATTGCCTATGATCGCAAGCGAGACCGCTTCTATGCAATCTCTGACGATCCCAGTGCCTTTGCGCCGGCTCGATTTTACACCCTCCGCCTCGCTCTTAATTCTGACAGTGCCGGTGAAATTAGCATTCAAAATGTTGAAGTTGAAGGCGTTACCCAACTAATTGGTGAGGATGGCCAACCCTTTGCACGGGATTTGATCAACCCTGAAGGAATTGCCTTCGCACCGCCGAATAGCATCTTTGTGGCCAGCGAAGGAATTGCAAATCTGGATATTCCTCCGTTTTTACAAAAATTCGATCTTAATACCGGCCAGTGGCAGCAAAATTTACCCATCCCGCCGCGCTATATCCCCGATAGGAGTAATCCTGATAACCGGCAGGGGGTGCAAAATAATTTGGGGTTTGAATCTTTAACGGTAGACTCAGCAGGCGTTGGGGAACCGCTTCGCCTGTTTACAGCCACCGAGTTGCCTCTGGAACAGGATCGCGATCCGCCAAGCGCTGATCAAGAGGTCAAAAACCGGCTGATGCATTATTTAATTAGCGATCTGCCCCCACTGTTAATTTCTGAACATCTCTATTTGATGGATACAGGGCCACGGTGGTCGGTTGCCAATGGTTTGACTGAGTTATTGACGCTGAATCGCGGTGGCCATTTTCTGGGTTTGGAACGTTCTTTGGGTTTCTTGGGGTATGGGGGCAAGATTTATCAACTGGCCACCGGCGCGGCAACAGATACCTCTGGGATTGCCAGTCTCAAAGGTGAATTGCGAAAAATTGAGCCGGTGAGGAAAAAGTTATTGCTAGATTTGAGCACTTTGGGAATTACTTTAGACAATTTGGAGGGGATGACGCTTGGCCCTCGATTGCCAGATGGGACAGAGAGTTTACTTTTGGTCAGTGATAACAATTTCGATGAAGCGCAAGTCACGCAGTTTTTGTTGTTTCGTCTCAAACAAGGGCATTGATGAATCTCGGCAGGCCGGTTTTGAAAAGGCCGGCCTTTTTATTTATGGGATCAGAAGCGAACGCAGACCCTTAAAATAGTTGGGTTCGTTATTTTTTTCCCCGCGCTTTATATCACTGATGGGCGCAATGAATGCAAAATTCACGTAGCCGTCAAGCCGCTAAAACTGTCTTTTTGTCAACTATTTACAACCCAACTTCCAAACTCTAAAATCCAAAATCGTTATGACCCACTCGACGGATATTGCCACGTTGGCCCGCTGGATGGCTTGTGACTTTAGCAACCAGCAACAAGCTTTTGAAAATCCTCCTTTTTTTGCCCACATTCGTGTTTGTATGCGACCTCTGCCGGTAGAACTCCTCGGTGGCATGAGTCTTTATTTAGAGCAGGCGTATGATTATATGCTCAATGAGCCTTACCGAGTGCGGGTTTTAAAGTTGGTGCCGGCAGAGGATCACATCAAAATTGAGAATTATGCGGTTGAGGGAGAAGAACAGTTTTATGGGGCTTCTCGCCAAAGCGAACGGTTAAAAGACCTCACGGTTGAGCGGCTGAAACTCTTACCAGGCTGCACGTTTATCACTCACTGGACAGGGAACGGCTTTAAAGGCGAAGTGGAACCGGGTAAAGGTTGCATTGTGGTGCGTAAAGGAAAAACGACTTATCTTGACAGTTTCTTTGAAATTGATGAACACAAATTCGTCAGCCATGATCGGGGACGAGATCCAGAAACCGACGAACATCTCTGGGGTGCACTTGCCGGCCCATTTGAATTTGTCCGCTGTGGCAGTTTTGCTGATGAGATCGCTGTAAGCGCTTAACCGTCTTTTGTCCTTTGCTTGATAAAATTAACTGCATAGTTAAAGGGATTTGTCAACAATTAAAGACAAAAGATTGATAGCAAAGGACAAACGACAAATACCAACAGACCCCAAGCGAAATATGTCACAGGGTACACAAACCTGATACATTTACCGAGTATTGGCAAGCAAGATTCATCAACTTATGAGAGTCCTGGTTATTGGCGGTGATGGCTATTGCGGTTGGGCAACCGCACTTTATCTTTCTAACCAAGGTTACGAAGTCGGCATTTTAGATAGCTTAGTGCGGCGGCACTGGGATCTAGAACTTTGTGTAGAAACCCTGACTCCGATTGCGCCGATCCAGCAACGTATCCAGCGCTGGCGCGATCTCACCGGCAAATCCATCGACTTATTCGTTGGGGACATCAACAATTATGATTTCCTCAAACAATCGCTGTGCCGGTTTGAACCTACCACAATCGTCCACTTTGGCGAACAGCGTTCCGCACCTTTCTCCATGATTGACCGCGAACACGCAGTTCTGACCCAAGTCAACAACGTCGTGGGAACGTTGAATCTGCTGTACGCCATGAAAGAACATTTCCCAGATTGCCACTTGGTAAAACTGGGGACAATGGGTGAGTATGGCACGCCGAATATCGATATTGAAGAAGGATACATCACCATCGAACACAACGGGCGCAAGGATACCTTACCGTATCCCAAGCAACCGGGTAGCTTCTATCATGCCAGTAAAGTCCATGACAGCACGAACATCCAGTTTGCTTGCCGGATCTGGGGTTTGCGGGCGACTGATTTAAATCAAGGCGTTGTTTACGGCGTCTTGACAGAAGAAACCGGCATGGATGAACTTTTAATCAACCGACTGGATTATGATGGCGTGTTTGGGACAGCCTTGAACCGTTTTTGCATCCAGGCCGCAATTGGCCATCCCCTAACCGTTTATGGCAAGGGTGGACAAACGCGGGGCTTCTTAGACATTCGCGACACAGTTCGGTGCATGGAATTAGCAATTGCTAACCCAGCGCAACCCGGTGAATTTCGAGTCTTTAACCAGTTCACCGAACTGTTTAGCATCGGCGACTTAGCCATGATGGTGAAAAAGGCCGGCAATGCAGTCGGATTAGATGTAGAAATCCAAAACGTTGATAATCCCAGAGTTGAAAAAGAAGAGCATTATTTCAATGCTAAAAACACCAACCTTCTTGATCTGGGTTTGCAGCCTCACTATCTCTCTGATTCGCTGTTAGATTCATTGCTGAACTTTGCCATTAAGTACAAAAACCGCGTTGATAAAGAGCAAATTCTGCCCAAAGTTTCTTGGCGTCGATAAGTCAGCTGCCAGCAGTCAGCCGGTATTGACAACGAACAACTGACGGCTGGGTGCTGACAGCAGATAACTGACAACTGACAACTATGCGAATTGCCCTTTTTACCGAAACTTTTTTGCCTAAAGTTGACGGCATCGTGACGCGCCTGCGCCACACAGTTGAACATTTGCAGCGTGCCGGCGATCAAGTCTTGATTTTTTGCCCTGATGGGGGCTTGCGTGAGTACAAGGGAGCTAAAATTTACGGCGTTTCTGGTGTCCCCCTACCGCTGTACCCAGAGCTGAAAATGGCCTTCCCGCGACCGGCAATTGGGCAGCAGCTAGAACAGTTTCAGCCAGATATTATTCATGCTGTCAACCCAGCCGTTTTGGGGTTGGGCGGGCTTTACTACGCCAAAACTTTAGGCATTCCCTTGGTGGCGTCTTACCATACTCATTTGCCGAAATATCTCCAGCATTACGGGTTAGGAATGCTAGAACCCTTGCTGTGGGAATTGCTAAAAACCGGCCACAATCAAGCTCAGCTCAATTTGTGCACCTCGACGGCAATGGTGCAAGAATTGACAGAGCACGGCATTGAACGGGTAGATCTCTGGCAGCGAGGGGTAGATACGGAGATGTTTCAGCCCCATTTAGCCAGCGAGGAAATGCGCGTGCGCCTCAGCCAAGGTCATCCGGAAAGCCCATTATTACTCTATGTTGGGCGGTTGGGTGCTGAAAAAGAAATTGAACGCATTAAGCCGGTGCTAGAAGCGATTCCTAATGCCCGTCTTGCTTTAGTGGGGGATGGCCCAAACCGGCAAGCCCTGGAACAGCACTTTGCCGGCACACCCACCCATTTTGTCGGGTATCTCCAAGGGTTAGAATTAGCCGCCGCATACGCCTCTGCCGACGCTTTTATCTTCCCCTCGCGCACTGAAACGCTCGGTTTGGTGCTGCTAGAAGCGATGGCTGCTGGTTGCCCTGCTATCGCGGCGCGTTCCGGGGGAATTCCCGATATTGTCACCGATGGTGTCAATGGCTATCTCTTCAACCCAGAAGATGAAAATGGGGCAATCGCAGCTACTCTCAGCCTCTTAGGGCATCGTGAAGAACGGGAAACCCTGCGGCAAAACGCGCGCCGGGAAGCCGAACGTTGGGGATGGGCTGCTGCCACAGCTCAGCTGCGCCGGTACTATCAAGCTGTACTCGCACCTCAATCCATGCCCAAGGCAGCTTAGCAACGAAATGTCATGACGACAAGCTATTGACCGTGAGAATTTAAACGGTAGCAGAACTCAAAAAGGATAGCTAACTAAGTATAAAATTTTGACAATAAAGTTTGACGGCTCTGGGATGAGTTTTGATAAACTTGGCTCACCATGAGGGGCTAGCGGCTAAGGTTCAATTCTCCATCCTGGCAGTCCTGCTGACATTTATGTATAACACTCCCTACTTCGCCATCACCGGCAGCGCTGATTTTCTCAGCTTGTTGCAGTTTCCTTTCATGCAGCGTGCGATCGCCGGTGGCATCCTCATGGGCATTTTGGGAGGCTTACTCGGCAGCTTTGTCACCCTGAGACGGTTGTCTTATTTCAGCGATGCTGTTGGCAGCGCATCTCTGGTAGGCATTGTTTTGGGCGTCTTAATCAACGTGAATCCAACTTGGACGCTGCTGCCCTTCAGCATCATTTTTGGCCTCAGCGTCCTGTACTTAATTGATCAAACCGATCTAGCTAGCGACAGCGTTTTCAGTATTGCAGAATCGGGAGGCTTGGCTATCGGTGTCATCCTCACCAGCTTCATCCCCGGTTATCGGGGCAACTTGCTAGCAGTTCTGTTTGGCGATATTTTGGCTATTAATGAGACGGATTTAATCTTAATTCTGCTGCTGCTTCTCGCTAGCGCGATGTTCGTGCTGTCAACCCTGCGACAGCAAATTCTATTAACCTTAAATCCTGCTTTGGCAAAAGTTCAAGGTGTCTCTGTAGACTTGCACCGATATGTGTTTGTGGTGTTGCTTTCTCTAACGGTTGCTGTGGCGATCAAAGCTGTGGGAATACTCCTCGTTAACGCCTTTCTCGTCATTCCCGCTTCCACCGCCAAATTACTCAGCCACAAATTTGCTCAATTTCTGACCCTTTGCGTGATTTTGGGCGTTTTTAGCAGTGCCATTGGCTTACTCGGTTCGGGCCTTTTCAACTTTGCCTCTGGACCCAGTATCGTCTTGGTGCAGTTTTTGCTATTTGTTGGGGTTATGGCTTGGCAGAAGGGTTTGGGCGTGAGGAACAGAGTATAAAATATGGCTCACTAGCTTTTAGCCGTTGCCCTGTCAAGGTGTTTGATCTGTGTGGGTTCGTTGCTCAATTAGACTTGAAGGCGCACTTGCCCGTCAACTTTTGGTCAATCAACTGCTCGTCAAGAACGCCAAGACCGTTGAGATCACCTTGACAGGACTAATCCTGGCATTTAGCCTCTAGTGGCAGCCACAGCCGGTGTGACCGCAGCCTTCTCCGCCAGCATGACCATTGGCGCAAGCGTCGCTACAGTAGGGCTTGCCATCTTTATGTATGGCATTTTCAAGGGCTACTACGCACAGGCAAGACTCACAGGCACATTTCATTTGGGTTACAGTGGCCATAACTTTCTCCGGTTCAGTTCTTAATGGGTTAAATATCTGAATACTTGTTCAGTCTTTCTTACTATAACACCTGAACAGCGGGCCAGAGGTTATATGAGCTGCTTTTAAAAAATCGATATAAGATTTATCCCCCAGATGGAGTTGGCAAAGAAGTTGCCGGTAGTCTACCGGCAATGGGGTAGGAAAAATGGACAAAGCTGATTGACTCAGGCAAACACCGGCCGCCGGCCCAAGGTAAACTGTAACGGTTTTAGATTTGAGAGTGAATTCAAAATCGAAAATCCAAAAGTATGAAGTACGCTCTCGTTCATGAATGGTTAACGCCATTGGCAACCGGCGGGTCAGAATTGGTTGTGCAGGAAATTTTGCAGCACATCAATGCCGATCTCTACGCACTTATCGATTTTGAATCGACCAATCCAGAAAGCTATCTCTTTAAGCGTCCAATCGGAACAACGTTTCTGCAACATTTTCCCCTAGCGAGGAAGGGGGTGCAAAAATATCTGCCTCTGCTGCCGGTGGCGATTGAACAGCTGGATTTGCGAGAGTATGACGTGATTTTGTCTTCTTCCCACGCGGTGGCAAAAGGAGTGCTAGCAAGTCCGCAGCAATTACATATCTGCTACTGCCACACGCCGATGCGCTACGCCTGGGAGATGACGTTTGATTATCTCAATAGCAGCGCAGCCGGCAAAGGGCTTCCAGGGATTTTAACGCGACAGTTGCTACACCGGCTTAGGCAGTGGGATGCCATCTCAGCAAACCGAGTTGACTACTTCATTGCCAACTCCCGGCATACCGCTCAACGCATCTGGCGCTGCTACCGGCGCAAAGCCGAAGTGATCTATCCGCCGGTGAATATCGAGAGATTTTCCGTTCAACCGCACAAGCAGGATTTTTACCTAACCGTTTCCCGGTTAGTAAGTTATAAAAAAGTATCTTTAATTGTCCAAGCCTTCAACCAGTTAGGACTTCCCTTAGTGGTGATTGGCAGTGGAGCTGAGTTGCCACTGATTCGCAAAATGGCTAACCCCAATGTGCGAGTGCTGGGTTGGCAGCCGGCTGAAGTTGTGGAGAAGTATATGGCTGAGGCGAAAGCCTTTGTGTATGCAGCCTGCGAAGATTTTGGGATGGCTTTGGTGGAAGCCCAAGCCTGCGGGACGCCGGTAATTGCCTATGGTGCCGGTGGCGCACTGGAAACAGTGCGAGATATTCAGCAACACCCGGATTTAGGGACAGGCGTGTTTTTTGCCCAGCAAACCACAGCCGCTTTAATGGAGGCAGTGGAGACTTTTGAGGCATTTCAGCCGGCTTTTAATCCCGACAAGGTGAGAGCAAACGCAGAAAAATTTGCCCCCAAAATCTTTAAAGAGCGGTACTTGGCCTATTTAGATCATTGTTATCAAGAATTTGAGGCTAGAAATCTACGCTAAAAATCTGTATCTTACTGTCCATAGCTTTGAAAGCCACTTCGCCGCCCTTGAGCGTCTAGAGGCTTTATGATCAGGACTGTGTGTGGTGTGAATTGAAGGAGTAAGATGACTGCCGAAAGCCAACTCATCTCCGGCAAGGTCATTCGGGCGATGGTCAAACGGGGCTTTCCGCCCCTCGCATTGAGTGGTCTAGACGGAGAGTTTTCTAAGCGGTTGTTCGATATTCTGTTTTCTCTATGTGTTCTGATCCTGTTTTCCCCAGTTTATCTGCTCTTAGCTATACTGATCGCTCTGGCCTCGCCAGGGCCAGTTTTTTACAGACAAGAGCGTGTGGGAAAAAACCGCCAATCCTTTGGCTGTCTTAAATTCAGAACAATGGTTCAAAACGCTGACGAAATGTTGCTAGAACTGATAACAGAGTCCCCCCATCTTCGTCAAGAATTCGAGAATAATTTCAAGCTTAAGCAAGACCCCAGGATTACCTGGATCGGTCGATTTTTAAGGCTGACTAGCTTAGATGAATTTCCTCAATTTTGGAATGTTTTGAAAGGGGACATGAGCGTTGTCGGGCCTAGACCTTTAGTTGAAGAGGAACTGCCGAAATATGGACGGCATATAGATAAGGTGCTAACCATCCGGCCTGGAATTACAGGCTTATGGCAAGTATCTGGGCGGAATGATATTCCCTACCCCCGCCGAGTTCAAATGGATGTCTATTATGTCAACTTCCGGAATTTTTGGATGGATTTGTGGTTAATTTTCAAAACCCTTGGCGTTGTTATTTTCCCCAAAAATAATGGAGCCTACTAAAACCAAAAGTAGGGTGCGCTCGGCGCATAAAGTTTGTGAAAGACGCAATGCCCTATTGAGTCTGACACAAACAATCTCTCAGATGCTACGGTTCAAGGAGTGGCAAACATCCAAAAAATTTTGAATTCTTTACAAACATTTTAAAGTTGATGGGTGCTTGATTTCCGATTTGAAGTTAACGTAGGGATTGACACTCCCCATTTAATCCCATCAGGGAGATTTTCAGATCGGGAGAGGGTGCGGCAAGAGCAGTTGGGATTCAAGCAGGCACTCGTCCCCAGTTCAGGGTCACAAGACGCCAAAGCAGGGGAAAGTGCCATCCATCAGCCTTGCGAATCATCGGTGAGCTATCTGATGCCCCAGATGGTAAATATCCGGTGGTCGGCAGGCTATGTCTGGCAGATGATATCAGCCAACCAGAAATGGGAACTCTACACTCAGTCTCGCCGGTTATGGGCAGCCGGCCTATCTATCAAAGAACTGAATTTTACGTTCAGATTCTTCTTTGTAACGAACCATAAGGAATACTGAGGATGACGCAACGGAAGCGAGCGCTGATCACCGGCATTACAGGTCAAGACGGCTCCTATTTAAGCGAGTTGTTGCTGGAAAATGGGTATGAAGTTCACGGTATTATCCGGCGGACTTCCACGTTTAACACTGATCGGATTGACCACATTTATGTCGATCCTCACAACGAAAGCGCACGGTTATTTTTGCACTACGGTGATTTGACCGATGGCACAACTCTGCGGCGAATCTTAGAAGAAGTCCAACCTGTAGAAATTTACAATTTGGGTGCTCAATCCCATGTACGGGTGAGTTTTGACTCGCCGGAATACACGGTTGATACCGTGGGAATGGGAACACTGCGCCTGCTAGAGGCAATTCGAGACTATCAGCAGCGTACCGGCATTGAAGTGCGCTTCTATCAAGCCGGTTCCTCGGAAATGTATGGCAAAGTCCAAGAAATTCCTCAGAAGGAAACGACCCCGTTTTATCCAAGAAGTCCCTACGCCTGTGCCAAACTTTACGGCCACTGGCAAACGGTGAATTACCGGGAATCCTATGGACTGTTTGCGTGTAATGGCATCCTTTTTAACCACGAAAGTCCGCGTCGGGGCGAGACATTTGTAACGCGCAAAATCACACGGGCAATTGCTAGAATTGTTGCCGGCAAGCAGAAAAAAATCTTTCTGGGCAACCTAGATGCTAAGCGAGATTGGGGTTATGCAAAGGACTATGTTAAAGCCATGTGGCTAATGCTACAGCAAGAAGAACCCGATGATTATGTGATCGCAACCGGCGAAACTTACTCAGTCAAAGAGTTTCTTGATATTGCCTTTAAATACGTCAACTTAGACTGGCACGATTACGTAGAGTTTGATGAGCGATACCTGCGGCCAGCGGAAGTTGAATTGTTGATTGGAGATTCCACAAAAGCGCGGAAAAAATTAGGTTGGGAACCAACCGTCACTTTTGAAGAATTAGTGGGTTTGATGGTCAAAGCAGACTTAGAAGTGCTGGGTGTAATTTCGCCCAATGAAGATTTGGCCCAAGTTTTTAAGGATCACGCTTTTATCCGTCAAGAAGCGGGGGGTAGGTTTGATTAATTTTAGACTTTAAGTTGAGATTGAGATTTCTAAACCCAACTTAAAATCTAAAATCTAAAATTCCAAGACGCAGGCGGAAGGACGCAAAAATGACAACACTAGAGCTAAAAGACAAACGAATTCTGGTAACGGGGGGCGCTGGTTTCTTGGGCCGGCAAGTGATAGATCAGCTCGTCAAAGCCGGCGCTGACACCCAAAAAATTACAGTGCCGCGCTCACGTGAGTACGATTTGTGTTCAATGGATGCCTGTCAACGAGTTGTCCAACAGCAGGATATTATCGTTCACCTAGCGGCACACGTGGGTGGCATTGGTTTAAATCGGGAAAAACCGGCCCAATTATTTTACGACAACCTGATGATGGGCACTCAGCTCATTCATTCCGCCTATCAAGCCGGTGTCGAGAAATTTATCTGTGTTGGCACGATTTGTGCCTATCCTAAATTCACGCCAGTGCCTTTTAAAGAAGATGATCTTTGGAATGGCTATCCGGAAGAAACCAACGCGCCTTATGGAGTTGCAAAAAAAGCTTTATTAGTGCAACTCCAAGCTTATCGGCAACAGTACAACTTTAATGGTGTTTATCTGCTGCCGGTGAATTTATACGGGCCAGAAGATAACTTTGACCCTAGCAGTTCTCACGTCATTCCCGCCTTAATTCGTAAAGTTTACGAAGCCCAACAGCGAGGAGACAAACAACTGCCTGCGTGGGGAGACGGCACTCCCAGCCGCGAATTTTTGTATTCAACCGATGCAGCGCGGGGCATTGTCATGGCAACCCAAAAATACAACGATCCAGATCCAGTAAATTTGGGAACCGGCTATGAAATTACCATCCGCGATCTAGTAGAACTGATCTGCGAGTTGATGGAATTTAAGGGAGAAATTATTTGGGAAACTGATCAACCCAATGGTCAGCCACGTCGCTGCTTGGATACCGAACGAGCAAAGCAAGCTTTTGGTTTTACTGCCCAAGTTGAATTCAAAGAAGGGCTGAAAAATACCATTGATTGGTATCGCCAGCACGCTGCTTAAATCTAAGAAGCCTGTTTTCTCAAACAAAACAGGCTTTTTTATTCTTTCCCTTTCCAACGGATGGCGCTAATATCTCATCAGAAGCCAATAGAAAATTCACCTTAGAAATTAAGGTAAAAAAAAATCAGAGGGGTATCGTTAATCCGATGAAGATATTTTTTATTGCCCCTATCTTGGTAAAACGATATTTTTTTTCACATGCCCATCGCTTATTTATTCGGCTATCTCCTCAGTCTACTTTTTCCGGATTTATTATTACCATTCACAATTGCCGGCTACTGGTTCTCCTAGGTTTTGGGATTTATTTTCAGGCAAGTGAACCCAGCCGATACTTTTTTTGAAACCAAAAAAAATTTTCAAGAAAGATTGGTTGACAAGTTTGGCGACTTTAACGTTGTATACAATTGTGTTTGTCGTCTTGCTCAAACTTAATATCTTTAGTTTGCTAATAGAATTAGCTCTACCTTACTATTCCAACCCAAAAATTTTATAATAACCGGGTAATGAGTAGCACTGACTCCCAGCTAGATAAAGCAACATGGCGACGTGCGCTTTTGCAGCAACGGCAATCACTGCCGGCAGATATTTGGCAGCAAAAAAGTACGCAGCTTTGCAGCCACCTGCAATCCTCATCTCTGTTCGCTCAATCACAAACCATCCTGGCTTACTTCAGCTTTCGCCAAGAACCAGACCTCAGTCTTTTATTTAGTGATGATCACAGATGGGGATTTCCTCGATGTGCCGGCACATCTCTGTCTTGGCACCTCTGGAAGTCCGGAGAAGCCCTAGAAACCGGCAGTTATGGTCTGATTGAACCCAAGGCGGATTCCTCAATTTTGCAGCCGGCAGAAGTAGATTTAATTCTTGTCCCAGCCGTTGCCTGTGATCAGCAGGGATATCGCTTAGGCTATGGCGGTGGCT
The DNA here is from genome assembly GCF_014695725.1 of Microcoleus sp. FACHB-672. Taxonomy (NCBI): domain Bacteria; kingdom Bacillati; phylum Cyanobacteriota; class Cyanophyceae; order Oscillatoriales; family Microcoleaceae; genus Microcoleus; species Microcoleus sp. FACHB-672. The sequence continues at coordinate 380,156 of NZ_JACJOU010000019.1, forward strand.
TTTACGACCGGCTCTTCAGTTCACCGGAGTGGGCATCCAAACCAACCCTCGGTATTGTGTTTGAATTTGCTTACTTGCCCCAGTTACCTGTCGATACTTGGGATCAAAAATTGCAGGGCGTTTGTACAGAAGTGGGGATAAAAATGATGCGATAAAATCCCCACTTTTTCAGGCCAATTCTTTGAACCTTGCGCGACGGACAATAGTCCGTCGCACTCCAACTACCTACTTTTGAGTGGTCTTTAGTCAGAAAAATAAAATTACTATAATATGGCATTGCATATATTTTTGCAACCCGGTTTTACTACTTTTTTCTATAAAAAACTGAGCAAATTTTCTTCCACCTTAAAATTCAAGGATCAGCTCTTTAAAGGAGATTAGTATTAAGACATTGAAAGTTTGTTTTAAAATTAAAAAGTCTGTTATTAGATTGCTAAAAAAAATCCATGCTTGATCGAAAAAATCAAAAATTAAACTTTAAACCTAAACGTCTAAATGGATCTGGGTGGAAATACCTTTGGATGTATGGGCTACTGACTGCGCTGGCATTTATTATGCTCGTGCCCCTGTTTTGGTTAATTAGTACGTCCTTGAAGTCGCCGGCAGAAAACATTTTCCAGTTTCCCCCGCAATTGCTGCCGGCTCAGCCGACATTACAGAACTTTGTCAAAGTTTGGCTGTCCGAACCTTTTGGCCAATATTTGTTCAATAGCACGTTGGTTGCCGGCTTGACAGTTGGGTTAAATCTGCTGTTTTGCTCTCTCGCTGCTTATCCTTTAGCACGACTAGATTTTCGAGGACGCGACTTAATTTTTACCGCTATCGTTTCCACCATCATGATTCCCTTCCAAATCGTGATGATTCCCCTGTATATCTTGACCGTAAAACTCCGCCTGATTAACACTTACCTGGGCATCATTTTTCCTTCCCTTGCTTCCGCCTTTGGCATTTTTCTATTACGGCAAGCTTTTATGGGTGTGCCTAAAGAATTAGAAGAAGCCGCCCGAATGGATGGCTGTTCTGAGTTGGGGATTTGGTGGCATATCATGCTACCTGCGATCCGACCGGCACTGGTGACACTGGCCATCTTTGTGTTTATCGGTTCTTGGAGCGACTTTTTATGGCCTTTAATTGTCTTAGATAAGCCTGAATACTATACCTTGCCTTTGGGAGTAGCAACCCTTGCCGGCACCACCTTTTCCTTAGATTGGCGGTTAATTGCTGCCGGTTCTGTGATTTCCATCTTGCCAGTGCTGTTTCTCTTTTTATTCGTACAGCGCTACATTGTTCCCACAGATGCCGGTAGTGGAGTTAAGGGTTAAATACCCGTTTTGCTTAGTGGAGATGCGTTGTGCCGCCGGTCAAATGTTTTTATTTAGCGGCCAAAACCGCTTTCGGATAAGCAATGCGTTTGTGATTGAACTGTAGCCAAACTTGCACAAAAATTTCAGCAATTTTTGGCATCTCTTCGCGAGTTAAACCGGAATCTTCCAGCTGGTTATCCTGCCAGCGGGCGCGAAGAATTTTATTGACCATATTCAAAGCTTCTTCTGGGGTAGCGTCCTTAAGAGATCGCAGCGCCGCCTCACAGGAATCTGCCAGCATGACAATTCCTGTTTCACGGGATTGGGGAATTGGGCCATCGTAGCGGAAATCCTCTTCCCTTACCGTTAAACTAGGGTCTTGGGCTGCTAGCTGCTGGGCTTGGTGATAAAAATAAGCAATGAGCATTGTTCCCTGGTGTTCTGGGATAAACGCTTTAATCGCCGTAGGCAGCCGGCACTTCCGAGCCATTACCAAGCCTTCAATGACGTGCTTTTTAATAATCTCCGCACTTTTCCACGGGTCATCAATGATATCGTGCTTGTTAGGGCCACCCATCTGATTTTCAATAAACCCTAATGGATCGTGCATTTTACCGATGTCGTGGTATAGTGTGCCGGTTCTCACTAACTCCACATTACAGCCGAGGGTTTTGGCGGCTGCTTCGGCCAGGGTGGCAACGAAGAGAGTGTGCTGGAATGTACCTGGAGCTTCCGAGGCTAAGCGTTTCAATAGAGGCCGGTTGGGACTAGCTAATTCAGCTAAGCGGATGGGGGTAACGAGGTCAAAGACGTGTTCCAGGTAAGGGCTAAGGCCGAGTGCCACAATACTCCAAGCCAAGCCGGCCAGACTTTGCAGGGCTGCCGCACCGACAACGGTATACCAAATCGAACCGACACTCGCACTAGCCATCAGCGTTAAGACCAGATAGACGGCTCCCTGAGTCAATCCGACAGCACCGCCCAACAGGGCGAGTTCTTCGCGTGAGCGTAATCTACCCGCGATCAAGCCACCGATCAAGCCACCGGCGGCACTAGCGATTAAATGAATTCCGTCAATTTCCAAGCCCACCGGCAGTACCCAACCCAGCAAAGCGACGACGGTTGTACCGACGGCTGAACCGTAGAAACTGCCTAGTAATAAACCAATCGCGGGCAAGCTTGTGTGAGGCACCTGCAAAGCCACTAACAGGGGCGTACTTAAGGTTAGCAGCAGTACCAAGATGTGATCGCGCCGGCGCAAACCTGGATGAAACCGCCGTTCTACCACCCATAAAACGCCGACGGCACCGGCTACTAGCCCGCCCAAGCTGATTAACCCCACCCAGTTCGGCTCTCGCTGACTTTTGCCGAAGTAATCGAGCAGCACAAAATCCGGCTGGCTAATCTGTTGACCGGCGTTGACAATCACTTCACCCCGATCAATGGTAACAATGACGGGTTCTACCTCAGAAGCAGCTTGCTCTGCCCGTAACCTAGTACGTTCCGCATCCCTGATTAAGTTGGGCCGTAAAACTGCCAGTAATATATCTGTCGAGAGCGACTCTGCCTCGGCTGGCACGGCTGTTCTAACTTGAATGCTTACCGCGTGCTTTAAAATGCCATCCGGTAGCCCAGGAGAAATCCCTTGAGCCAGAAGCCGCTCTGCCGCTTGATAAATACCCACTAACATTTTTTGCCAATCGGCTTCAGACATGGCAAACAGCTCAGCATCGTATCGGTTAGCCAGTCCCGTCACCGACGGTTCAGAAAGAGCCGCGACAGCCATCATATAACGCCGGCGGGCTTGAGTAATGGTCTCTAACAGGGTGGAAAAACTTTCATCTGAGGCCGTTTGCCGATAGGCTTGAAGTTCAGCAATGGCTTGCTGGCCTGCCACATTTAACGGAGGGCGGATCTGTTTGATGACGCCGCTATAAGGATCTTGACGGGCAAGCCGGCGCAGCGCTTCCAATGATTCCTCTAAGGGTTTCCTCGCATTGGGCGGCAAGGGGTTGCTACTGGGCTTTTTGCTATCCTTTGGGTCTTTTTGATCTTTGAGCGCAGCTAAAACCGAGCGCCAGTCGGCTTCCCTCGCTTGACGCAAGTACAACTGCGTCTCAGCTGACAAGCTGGAAGTCTCTGTGAAGGGTACTACACCAGCCATGCGTCGGAGTTCGTTACCTTGTTCGATGGCGCGTCTCAGGTCGTTGTATATCTGCTGGTTAACTGCGTTATCGATTTTTAATATGGGTACAGAGCCTATTCGGGCGGCTTTTCGGTTTTCTTCCGTGGTTTTGCTGTCCTCCACCTTCGCCGCTGTAGGCGCAACGATCGTGTAGGGAGCCTTCGTGCCAACATCCAGTTTTGGCTTATTGTAGAAGCGGTGACCGATAGAGCCGGTGAGGCACACCACTGCCAGCACCAGCGAAATAGGCGTGTGCGCTCTGTAGTTTTGGCTTTGTGAAACTATTGAGCGCTTTTGGTATACAGCAGGTTGATTGGACGACACGGAGGGCAAAAAGCGAGATAAGGATTTGTGGGTTGACTTGGGTGATGTGCTGCCGGCAGCTTCAGCTAAGCTCTTTGTCAGGACTTTTGCTAAAAGCCCTCGCCGCCACTGGGCACTATAGCGAATGCGAAGTTGTTCAATCTGCCGCGTCAATGAAGAAAGCGTGTTCATCTGAACTCTCCGCGCGATACCCTGTTGCTGATGAGGGCTTGTTTGTGCCACACTCCTACTTTAACTAAGGAAGAATGTCGGTCAGTGAGTACCACGCTCATACAACTCATCTGTGTCTATTGTTGCCAGCCCGTAGAGGCACAAAATTCGCTGAAGGTGAGCGTTTATTCCCTGCTGGGCACAGCTTTAAACCTGGTTGTCTTGCAAACTCATTGCCACTATTTCCAACTTGACGAGCGGGCTGGCCAGAAACTTTATCGCAAGCATTATTATAAAACCGGACGTGCGCCACGCTCTTAAACCTACAGTGGCAACACTTGCTAACGGCTATAGTAAGCCCTTTTACATTAAATGCGTCTTGTTGTTTAAGAAAATCCCCCTTAAGGATGATTTCTATGCGGCAGGATCAGCCGATTATCGCTCTGCTATTACCGGATCAATAGGGGTGCGTCTGAAAAAGAAGGCGGCAGTTATTTTGTTTAGGCTGGGCGCTTGCTTCAACATGAACGGTTTCCCTGTTGAAGGCGGCCTGGATCTAGCTCGCTCAAAATTTTTGCCTCTACTCTATTTTACATAATTTGTCAACTATTTATTTTCAATCCCAACCCATTAACGAAGCCTCATGACTTGGGGCGCTGCAACCGCCCTCAAGCGGCCCGATTCAAGTGAAACGTCTGAAACCTCATAAACACCAGACCACGCAGCCACCAAGCGAGCTGCGAGCTGTAGAATCTCTGTCACCCCTACACCCCACAACCGGATATTAGAATCCATTTCCGGTTGGCTTGATTGTGTGCGCCATGCCACGGGTAAGCCGGCAGTGCTGTTGTAAGCTCCCGATAAAGCGCCGGTGATCGCGCAAGTGATTTGTGGTGCCCTGCCGATGCGAGCAGCCCGAATCACAGACAGGCGCAAATCTTCTAACGTGCTTAAAAAACAATACAGCGCTAAAGCAATAGGCGTGGTGTTGGGTGTGGCTTCATGATGCCGCACCAACATGAGCTTAGCCATTTCTAAACCGGCTCTTTGCTGTAATAAAGTCTGAACCTGCCCCAATTGCGACACAAAAGCTCGATCCACCTCATCAGCAAGGGTTTCTTCGAGATAATCGAGCATTTGGGGAATCAAAGTCGCAGCGTCGAGTTTTTCTTTCAGCGCCTGAGTCAGGGCAAACCCAACCGCCAAAACTCCATCGCGCGACTGTAGAGCATTCGGCACACTTGCAACCGCCTGTTGCAGTTGTGTTTGCCGTTTGGCCTCATTTTCGTGAAAAAACAGCGCCACTGGTAGCGTTGCTACGACTGCTTCAGTGCCGGTGAAAAGCTCAGGAGGGATTTTCTCCCATTTGGCCCGCCACTGATTTAAATCTAACCTGCCGGCTTGAATCAAGCTTTGAGCGCCGGCAACTGCGATGTCTCCCCAGCTTGGTAGTACAGCGTAATTTTGAGAATCACGACTGAACCGGCTCAATCCTTGGTGGCTCACACCCGTCCACAAATGCGCCAATGACATCTGTGAACTAATTTGATACTCAGCCCCCAAAGCTTCTCCAACTGCAGCCCCCAATAAGGCTGCTTCAAACCGGCTTAGGATTGAGTATTGCATCGCTTAGCGCCCCTTGCTGAGTGCCCAATACTGAACACAAGCATTAACCGGGCGGCTGCATTAAAAATAATAATTTTGTTTTTTGTCTTTGCCTTTAGCCCTTTGCCTTGTCCCTTCATGCTTCATCCTTTCTCAGATGGACCAGCAGAGCGTGTAAACCGAGGCGATAACTGTCTGCGCCAAAGCCACTGATCTGTCCGATAGCCACAGGCGCAATAAAGGAGTGGTGACGAAAAGCTTCTCGGCGGTAAATGTTACTTAGGTGCACTTCTACCGTAGGAATCGCCACCGCGGCGATTGCATCTCGAATCGCCACACTGGTATGGGTATAAGCACCTGCATTAATTAAAATCCCTTGATGATTGCCAGATGCCGAATGAATGGCATCCACAATTACGCCTTCATGATTCGACTGTAGCGTAGAGACTTTCGATCCTAGCGCTCCTGCCTCATTTTCTAGTAGGCGGTTGATTTCATCTAAAGTTACAGAGCCATAAACTCCCGGTTCTCGCTGACCCAGGAGGTTTAGATTTGGCCCATGCAGCACAAGGATACTTAACAGGCGCAACTGTCTCTGTTCGTTACTCAACAAATTACCGCCGGCCTTTTGGTTCGCTGACTGGCACTGGAATCGGTTCGGGTTCGGGCTGAGCGTCTGGCCCTAACAGTGCTTCAATTAGCTTTCGCGCCCATTCCTTAAGTTTTTCCAGTATGTTATCAATGAAATCCATTGAACACAAAGCTCCTTAATTTCAGCCTGAGCGACTGCTTACCCACGAAAGATTTTTAAGTGAGGCAAGCAGCATTTTAGTTCTTTATTCGATCATAACGAATGATCCCAATAGGTCAAGGAACGAAATTTTCGAGAGGCTGCCGGCTTAACAATTTTCGTCGCAGGTGGTCGAGGGCCGCGCAGGCGCTGACGTGGCGAATTAAAGCCCGATCCCGTAGCGGACCAAATCGGTATTCAAAACTTTCCACTTCACCGGCAGACCCAGCTAGACCAATATAAACTAAGCCTACAGGTTTAGTCTCGCTCCCCCCTCCAGGCCCAGCAATGCCGGTGATACTTAGCCCCCAACCCGCAACCAATCTAGATCGGACGCCGCCGGCCATTTGCTTGGCCACTGTATCGCTAACGGCACCAAACTGATCTAAATCTTCAGAATTCACACCTAAGAGAGAAATTTTCACTTGATTGTCATAGGAAATGACACCGCCAAGGAAATAATTAGAACTGCCGGCTACCTCAGTCAGCATTTGCCCAAGTCCACCGCCGGTACAGGACTCGGCCACAACCAGCGTTTCACCGGCATTCTGTAACAGCCGGCCCACCACGACCGGGAGAGTCTCGTCATCTGCCCCGTAATAGTCAAGTCCCGCAATTTGTTGCAGTTGCTTCTCAACGGGCGTAATTAGCTCAATTGCCTCCATTTCTGAGCCGGCACGAGCTGAAAGCCGCAATTTCACCTCCCCCCGACTTGCATAAGGCGCAACCGTCGGGTTTGGTAAATTAAGAAACGCAGAGACTTTTTCCGCCAAGGTCGATTCAGCAATGCCCCAAAACTTTAACGTCCGGCTGTAAATAATTTCTTGACCCCACCCCTGACTTTTTAAATAAGGCACAGCAGTTTCTCTCCACATCCCATACATCTCCCCAGGCACACCGGGAAAAGTCAGAATGCTTAAGCCGTTACGGGGTTGCCAGATGATGCCTGGGGCAGTGCCTGCTGGATTGGGTAAAATTTCAGCTCCGCGTGGAATTAACGCTTGTTTGCGGTTGCTGGGAGCCATTGTTCGCCCACGTTGGGCGTATTTCTGAGCGATATCTTCTAGAATCTCAGGACGTTCAACTAGAGGCACACCAAAAAAGTCGGCTAACGTTTCATGGGTGAGGTCATCCGGCGTTGGGCCAAGACCGCCGGTAAAAATCAGCACCCCTGATCGTTCGCAAGCAATGGCCAATACTTGTTTAAGCCGGTCTGGATTATCTCCCACCACCGTTTGAAAATAGTGCGGGATTCCCAGTTGGGCCAGTTGTTGGGCCAGAAATTGGGCATTGCTATTGAGAATGTCGCCCAGTAGAAGTTCTGTGCCGACACAGATAATTTCAGCACTCATGGAGTTTTCGAGTTTAGATTGTAGATTGTAGATTTTAAACGGTGTTGGAGAGCGCAAATCTAAAATCTACCTTCGCTTAAGATTGCCGGGCGTGCTTCCAAACTCGCCAGCTAGCATAGCTTAGTAATGCGGTCGCACCCGATGCGTAAGCGATGCCACTCGGTATCCCGGAAAAAGCGAGGGCTAAACTCCCCACCCATAAAGTGAGGGCGTAAATAAACAGAACCGTTAATCTGTGGGACAAACCGGCTTCTAGCAGCCGGTGATGCAGGTGACGTTTATCGGCAGTGAAAGGCGATTTGCCATTGCGTAAGCGAGACAGAATGACAGCAGACATATCCAAAATCGGGACGGCCAGAATGAGGTAGGGCATCAACACAGCGGTAACAGCGGTGCCTTTAACTAAACCTATGACGCCAACGCCGGCCAGGGTGAAGCCCATAAAATAGGCTCCTCCATCTCCCATAAAAATCTGAGCTGGGTTGAAGTTGTAGCGCAGAAAACCCAGTGCTCCACCGGCTAAAGCTGCTGCGATCAAGGCAGCTGCCGGTTGTTTCATGAACAAACTGACGAACAGCATGACAACAGCGGCAATGCCAGAGACACCGGCAGCTAATCCATCCAAACCGTCAATCCAGTTGATGGCATTGGCCATGCCGACCAACCAAATCACGGTAATGGGCAGACTCAGGATACCCAGTTGGGTGAGTCCGGTGAATGGAATTGTCAGAAAATCAATACTGACGCCAGCCATCCAAGACATTGTGGCAACTGCTGATTGCATCAACAGCCGGCTGATAGGCGAAAGGCCAAACAAGTCATCTGCCAAACCAATGAGAAAAAAAGCAATTCCGCCCAGGGTAACGCCCCAGATTTCATACTCTTGATCGCGATTGAGAATCTCGCCACTGGCGTCTACAAAACCTCCTAACCCCCAAACTACAAGGAGTGCTATAACAGTGCCGGCAAAAATAGATACTCCTCCCAAGCGCACCATTGGGCGCTGATGGACTTTACGTCCGCCCGGTGGGTCTACGCGGCCACTTTTAAGACCGATTGTTTTGACAACTGGCGTGCTCCACAGGACAACGAGGGTGGACACCAGAAAGGCGAGCAAGTGGTACAGATGGTAAGGCATCTGAAAATTATTGGGGTGCGAGCCGAAGAATGTATCAGGCAGAGTCTACTACATTTCAGACATTCACAGTTACTTTTGGTTGACCAGGAAACCTAATCTTAAAATTTGGGTCGCCTTTCCCCTTACCCTGCCAATATTCCAGCAAAATTGACTTGAGAATTGAAGCTGGCAGGAGCCTTGACGGGCTTAACAATGGCTTGCTAAGGATACTCTCGAGCACGCTGTATCTAATTTGATATTTTCAGGTTTAGATTTTCTCTTGGGCGTTAATTGCTTCAAACTGAAATAAGTTTAAAGCTGTAGCTATATCTAATCTGATTAGATATTTTGCAAATACAATGCAAAATAAAAATAATAACTTTTTCTTTTACTCTGCTATAGCTCGTTTTAGCTCGATTCTGGGTAGGAAATATCTGTAAAATTTCACCAGATTCTGCCAACTCTACTCAAGAAAAGAGGACAGTGTTTGTAAGGCTTCAAATACGAAAAATAAGCTCAGCAATCAGGAATCAAAACTCAAAAAAAAATGCTTCACCTCGTCTGCTTAGCAAGAGGTGGAGCATTTTAAGGCTGATTAAGTATTTCGCAAACCGGCCTGAGTATTTGCTAAAACTTCATCCGCTCAATTTTTCCAGAGGAGTCGGAGCTTTCAAATCTCCAAATACCTTAATCCTGGCTGATTTAGACTAAAGCAGGCACAGGACTATTTAGGTGGGGATACAGGGGGAAACGCTCGCACAAAGAACCCACTCGCCGACGGCAATCTTGGGCAATAGCTTCATCTTCCGGATTCAGTAAGCGATCCGCAATAATGTCAGCAATTTCTGTGAATTCCACACTTCCCATGCCGCGTGTAGTCATCGCCGGCGAACCAAGGCGTAAACCACTGGTGACAAACGGCGATTCAGGGTCAAAGGGAACAGTATTTTTATTGGCTGTAATGTTGACTGCGCTCACTAACTGGTCAGCTTGCTTGCCGGTCATGCCAACAGAACGCAAATCGAGGAGCATCAGGTGGTTATCGGTGCCGCCTGAAACAATTTTGATGCCTCGTTTTTGCAATTGCGCGGCGAGGGCGCGGGCATTTTCAATCACTTGGCCAGAATAGGTTTTAAATTCTGGTTTGAGAGCTTCACCGAAAGCAACTGCTTTACCGGCAATCACGTGTTCTAGCGGCCCGCCTTGGGTGCCAGGGAACACGGATTTATCAAGTTTCTTCCCGAGTTCAGCATCGCCAGTGAGGATTAAACCGCCGCGAGGGCCACGCAGGGTTTTGTGCGTGGTGGTAGTGACGACGTGGCAGTGGGAGATGGGGTTGGGGTGGTGGCCGGTTGCAACTAAGCCGGCGATGTGGGCGATATCCGCCAGCAAGTAGGCACCGATTTCATCGGCAATGGCCCGGAATTTGTCAAACTGAATGACGCGGGGATAAGCTGAATAGCCACAAATCAGTAATTTAGGCCGGTGTTGCAGCGCCAATTCCCGGATCTGGTCGTAGTCTAGCTGCTCTGTTTCCGGGCTGACTCCGTAGTGACAGACGTTGAACCATTTGCCGGACACATTCACTGGAGAACCGTGGGTTAAATGTCCCCCGTGTGAGAGATCCATCCCCATAATGGTGTCCCCAGGCTCGAGCAGGGTGAGGAAAACGGCAAAATTTGCTTGTGCGCCTGAGTGGGGTTGCACGTTAGCGTGGGCGGCACCGAAAAGCTGTTTAGCCCGGTCGATGGCTAATTGCTCGATTTTGTCAACAAATTCACAACCGCCGTAATAGCGTTTACCGGGCAAGCCTTCGGCATACTTGTTTGTTAAGACTGAGCCTTGGGCGGACAGAACTGCCGGTGAGGTAAAGTTTTCACTTGCAATAAGTTCCAAGTGATCCTGCTGCCGATGGAGTTCTTGCTCGATGAAGCCGGCAACATCTGGATCGCTCTTGGCGAGGAAGTCAAAATTAGTCTGAGTCACGGAAGCTCTCTCCCCAGGAAAAATGTTCGACAATGGCTTTAATCTCAGGTCAGTGGCGCTTGCATTCACGAAGAATGTGGTTGCTTTCTCAGCCTGCCTATGTTTCCCAAAAACATTGATTATACACCATGCTTTATGGAAAATCCCTTGCCAATCGTGAAGGTCAGTTTTAGCCACTGATGACTGAGGGCCGCTGTCAAAAATGACGCAACAGATACTTTAACCGCTTGATAGGCACATTAAGCTGTGTGTTAATTTGCCGCTTTCCCGAAAAGCCTGAATAGAATGAACTCAGTGGTGTAGGGGATCACCGGAGGTGTGGAATGTTAGTTATTTTGATGGACAATCAGTTACTTTCCCCCCAGCAAGTTTGCCAAACCTGTTTAATGGCCGATCAAAGCGGTCAGCCTCGCTGGCGTAAAGGTCAACTTTGCTGTGGCAACCAAATTAGCCAACTCGCAGAACACCAACCAGCCCAATATGAATGTCAGATGGGTTTCCGAATTGCCAATATTGAGTGATATTTGGCTGTGAAACTCAAGTACGATCTTTTGGCAGCGAGCCGGCGCGACCTTCCAGCGTTCTCGGCAACTGCGTTATCCTGAGTTCAGACGCAACTGATGATACACACTCTGGCTCAGGAGGATACCTCATGTCTTGGCGCGGCTCTACGACTGTTTCAGATCGAATTTTTGCTAGCCTGCCTTATCTGCTTCCCCTCATTGATGGGATAGCCTTTGGACAGTTTTTGTTTGCACAGTTTCCACCCCTACAGTTGATTTTCCTACCGTTGCTACCCTTGTTGAAGATTTATAGCACAGTTCCCTTCGCCGGCTTGATTATTTTCTTTGCCTTGTTTCTTCTTGTGGTTAGAAACGAAAAGATCAGTCACTTTATTCGTTTCAACACGATGCAGGCAATTTTGTTAGATATCGTTTTGATGCTGTGCGGGATAATTTTGCCAATTTTAACAGGTGGTCTCCAAATCCGATTTGTTATGGAAACGCTATCTAACATGATATTTCTGGGTGTGTTGGCAGCCTTTATTTATGGCGTCGTGCAGTCGGCGATGGGGCGCTATGCAGAAATCCCGACGATTTCCGAGGCAGTTCATATGCAAGTGCGTTAGGGAGTTGTGAGGAGCGAAGACACCCTGATAGCACTTTAAGGCTTTATGGCCGGCTCGACGATGGCCGTGCCACCACAGTATTTTCCAGCGCGCCAATCCCTTCTATTTCGATGCGAACCCGATCACCAATTTGCAATGGCCCAACGCCTTGTGGTGTGCCGGTGAGTACCACATCTCCGGGCAGAAGAGTCATGATTTGAGAGATATAGGATACCAAGACATCCGGTGGAAAAACCATCCGATCAATCGAGGAGGACTGCACCGGGTGAGCGCTGTTATTCACAAAGGTTTGCAAACGTGCGCCAGGACTCAATTCTCGGACGATCCACGGCCCAAGGGGGCAAAAGGTATTAAATCCTTTGGCTCGTGTCCACTGCCCGTCCTGCTGCTGCAAATCCCTAGCAGTGACATCGTTGGCGATCGTGTAACCCCAAATTTTATTTTGTGTCTGTTCTGGGGTGCAGTCGGCACAGGGTTCGCCAATAATCAGGGCCAGTTCTCCTTCGTAATCTACCCGCTTTGACTGGGGGGGATAGATGATCGGTGTTTCGGTGGCGATAACAGCAGTTGGTGGTTTCAAGAATAAGAGGGGTTCTGCCGGCACGGGTGTGCCCATTTCGGCAGCATGATCGACATAATTTTTGCCAACTGCAACAATTTTGGAAGGAGCACAGGGAGCGAGAATTTGGTAATTATCGGGTTCTAAGTGCAAGTCAGTAGGTTGCCCTTTTAACCAGGGAGGCGCATCAAGTAACTGAACGCCTCGGCTTAGTTGTAATAAACCATAGTGAATCTGTCCCTGTGCTGTTTGGACGCGGACGTAGCGCTGTGCCATGACTTTGCGTTATGTTTTAGGATTAATTGTTGAGCTTCTCTATAGATAGCTCAAGCGTAGATTTTCACTGCTCACAGCTTAAGAGGCACCCGTTGATGAGAAAAGATGAACGACTATCCGATCAAAATCCACAATATTGTAATGCCTCAGTTCTTCAGTAACGCTGGGGAATTGTATCGATTTTTAGGGTTCAATTTTAGATTTCAGGTGGGATGTAGTCTGTCATCATCCATAAGCCGCCAGGGTTTTAGCGATTGGCAGATCCCTCAATAGTTGAAATTAATTAACCGGATTTGTTCTAACTGGGTGCTTGGTTCCTTCTAAAAGGGATAAGGATGCCGGTGTCGAGAGACATTCAATACAAATTCAATTGTGAGTTAGATGTTTTGGATGCTAAGATATAGGTTTTGCAAGTCAAGAGAAGCGGCTGCTGTAGCGCACTCAACTTGCTGTGGCTAAGGGTCTTAATGCCTCCGCAGGCGGCTGCACTGCCTGTTGAGTTTAAAGGAGGCACCGTAGGTTTGGTCTGTCGTGTGCACAACAATATTACCCGCTTAAGCCTGAAGGTTTGACTCAGGGAGAATGTCCAAAGGATAGGAACTCATGAACTACATTTACGAAACCATGTACATCTTGCGTCCAGATATGGGCGAAGAGCTAACAGAACAAGCAATTGCCAAGTACCAAAAGATTCTGCGCGATAACGGAGCAGAGCCGGTGGATACTCAGCATCGGGGCAAGCGCCGCTTAGCCTACGAAATCCTGAATTACCGGGAAGGCATTTATATTCAAATGAACTACCAGGCACCAGGAACCGTCGTGGCGCTGCTGGAGCGAGCGATGCGTTTGAGTGATGAAGTTATTCGTTATCTGACGATCAAACAGGAAGTAACTGAGCCGAAGGCAGAACCAGCCGCGAGCACTGCCACAGCTACAGCTACACCCGCACCCGTCGCCGTTTAATTTAGTTACGGTTGACTGCAAAAACTCCCCTGTCCAAAGGACAGGGGAGTAATTTTTTGTGGGTTCACCGAAAAGCAAAAACTCCTCTGCCTTCTAGACACAGGAGAAAATTTTTGTGGGTTCACCGAAACGCCGTCTTACCTCAGTTTTTGACCTGGAAAAATCCAGGTGGGCACCGATTGTCCAGCTTAAAGTTTCCGGCTACTTGGCCGGTCTACTGCTGCTAGAAACTATTAGGTTCCCTTTTTCAACAAGACATAGATCATAAAACATTATTGGCAGTCACCAACGTCTCAGTGGAACCTCTTCTATTGTAATCACTTCGCCGGTGTTCGCAAGGGGGTATCAACCGTACCAAATTGAGTCGCAAATCTGGGCTAGCTTCAGACTGTCTTGCCGCAGGTGGGCGGATGGGGAATTTTGCAAAACAGTAACGTGCCCCAATTTACGTCCAGGGCGCGATTCTGTCTTGCCGTACCAGTGGACATGAGCTTGAGGAATCTCAGCCAGTTTTTGCCGTTTGGCAAGGTAGGGGTTTTGGGAACGCTCATAACCCAACAGGTTCACCATCAAAGCACCGGCACAACTCAAATTTGGATTTCCCAAGGGGAGATCGCAAACGGCTCTGAGATGCTGTTCAAATTGGGACGTTTCACCGGCATCAAGGGAGAAATGACCAGAATTGTGGGTGCGGGGGGCAATTTCATTGATCAGCACCTGTCCAGCGGCAGTTAAAAATAGTTCAATGCCAAAGATGCCAACTGCCTGCAAGTTTTCTAAAAGGGTGCGGGCAATTTCTTGAATCTCTGCTATTGTTTTTGGCTCAATATGAGCCGGCACAATCACACGCCGACACACTTGATTTTCTTGCTGGGTTTCCACAATCGGGTAAATTGCAATTTCCCCGGCAGTGGAACGAGCGGCAATAACTGCTAATTCTTGCTCAAAGGCTACGAACTCCTCTAGCATCACCGGCACATATTTCCATTCCTCCCAAGTGGCTTCTAGCTCGGATTGGGTTTTGACGATTGCAGTGCCTTGGCCATCATAACCATGCCGACGGGCTTTCATCACCAGCGGGAAATCCGAGGGGTTGATTTGGGGAGTCGGTGCTTGAGGGCTTGATTTTTCTTCTAAAGCGAAAAATTTGGGCACCGGCAGTCCTAAATCCCGCATATAGGAGCGCTGGTGGTATTTGTCTAGCAGGGGTGCTAAAACTTGCAGGCTGGGGCGGAAGCAAACGCCTTGTTCGGCTAGAGGCATTAAGGCGTCTAGGTTAACAAATTCATTCTCAAAGGTGATCACGTCGCACCGGCTGGCTAGCTGCGCGGTGGCTTCGGCATCATCAATGGGTGCCAAAATAGTATCCGCAGCAATAGCAACGGCTGGATCACTCTGATTGGGCGTTTGAATGATTAATTTCACGCCCAATTTCTCGGCAGCACCCGCCATCATCCAAGCCAACTGTCCGCCGCCAATGATTCCGACTCGCTCAATTACCATTACCGGCACCCCAATGAGTCACGAGTGGACACGCCGGTTTTTGAGTTAACACCGGAAGCTTTAGCGCAGAGTTCTTTAACTTGAGCGCCGTCAAGCATGGCATCTGTGAAATCAGCGCCGGCGATGTTTGTATTGTTAAAGATTGATTGCAGCAAAATGGTTTCTACCAAAACCGCATCGCTTAAATCGACGCCGTTAAGGTTGACCCGATCCACCATTGCGTTGGTTAAATCTACACCGTGAAAATTAGCTTTTGTTAAGACAGAGGCACTAAAGATTGCACCCCGTAAGTCGGCATCGGCAAAGTTAGTAAATTCCAGATTGGCATTAGAAAATTCTGCCACTTGCAGAGTTTGCCCAGAAAAATCTCGCCGGCTAAGTTGAGCGTTACTAAACGAGAGAGGCGGGGGATAGTCTAGTGCTTGAGCTGGAGAGGGCCGGCACAAACAAATCAGTGCGAGTAGAAATGCAGCCAGTCGCCGAAAAATCATAAGAATATCGAATGAAATTGAACGCCTTGAGCAAATATTCCCGGAGTAGGGGCTAAGCATTCGGCCTGAGCAAATAATTGAGCTAAAGATTTATAAGCCGAATGCTAGCGCTGACGCGCCGCTATGCCTAACGGCAGTTACGCTAACGCTATTGCCCTCACTTGTCACAGAGCAGTTGGCAGCGCTTTAAAATTTTAAATGATTTTATGTTGTTTTAAAATAACAAAAATTTTAAACATAAAAAACTTCTGCTTAAAATAAATTGTTAAACGAACGCGTAGCTAATTCGCTATTTTTTTGCAGTAGATTGACCTCAGTCAATACCCCTCTTCTCCCCCTCTATCTCAACAAAAAATTAAATGCGTAGCTACTTAGACTTCTTGGCTGGCAACTCTGTCTTTGTGCTTATCTCATCCGGTATACAGGATCGCCCTTCATTTTGTCTAGGATCTAGATAGATGAAGTTTAACAAAGGTTATATCATGCCAAACTTTCTAATAACTTGGTTAGTTGCAGCCAGCTCCCTGGTTTTTACCTCCTATGTTGTACCGGGCATGGAAGTTCAAACTTTTACGGCTGCCGCCATTGCAGCAGTTGTCTTGGGCTTAGCCAATGCAATTGTCAGACCGCTTTTGGTCGTTTTAACACTTCCCGTTACAATTTTGACCTTGGGTTTGTTTTTGTTTGTGGTTAACGCCCTCACACTTCAGCTAGTCGGCGCAGTCACACCTGGCTTTATCGTTGGAAATATCTTTTCCGCCCTGATGGGTTCAGTCGTGCTGTCGTTTGTTTCCGGCGCAGTCAGCAAGTTTGTGCAGCCGGTGCCGAATTCACCTCAAATCGGCTCGCGTGGAGTTGATTCTTTGCCAGACTCAGCATCAAATCCCAAATAACCTCTTGGCGTAATCATCCAATCAGCATGGGTGCGGGTGCTGCTGTTGCCAATTAGCACAGTTGTCAGCATGTTAATGGGTATTTCATTGAATTGCTCAAGGGTAGTGATTGTAATTTCTTCATCCTCCCGATAGGCCGAGCGAACGATAGCCACCGGCGTGTTGGGATGACGATGTTTTAAGAAAATTTGCTGGGCGCTCACAATCTGCTCAGTTCGAGTGAGTGAGCGCGGATTGTAAAGCGCTGTTACAAAGTCTGCCATTGCGGCGGCTGTAAGGCGCTTTTCTATGACGTCCCAAGGCGTCAGTAAATCGCTCAAGCTGATGGCGCAAAAGTCGTGCATTAGAGGTGCGCCAACGCGAGAAGCAGCGGATTGTAGGGCACTGATGCCAGGGAAAACTTGGACTGCCGGCGCTTTCCCATCCCACCCTTGGGCGCGGAGTTCTTCGAGGACTAAACCCGCCATGCCGTAGATACCGCAGTCACCTGATGAGACAACGGCAACGGTTAAACCCCAATTTGCCAGCTCAATTGCGCGTTCAGCACGTTGGCGTTCTTGGGTGATGGGGAGGGCTTCAACGATTTGACCGGCACGCAGTAGAGGGGAAATCAGGTCGATATACAGGGAATATCCGATGATGGCATCAGCTTGAGTCACAGCAGTTTGAGCCGCTGGCGTCATTTGATCGAGTTTTCCCGGCCCTGTACCAATCAGAAATAGAGTGCCGATACGTCCCGTATATTCTTGCTGGGATTGAGCAATCGCAATCGTAACTGCACCCGGTTGTTCTGGATCTCGGTAAATTTGTTTGGAAATTAATAGGGGATTGTTTGCCGGCATTAAAGGATTAGAAAATAGATTGCCGGCTGCAATTGCTGCTGCTTCAGCAACACTGGGGGTTCCAACTTCTGCTTCTACAATCGTTGAAGGGGTTGGAACAGAGATGCCGCGTAATGTTTTTGCTGGGAAAGTTTTTATCGGCAAGTGCCAATCTTGGCAAAGTTCAATAATTCCCACTTCATCCGCTTTTATATCGATAGTTGCGATGCCGGCAATCGCTTTTAACGCGAAGTGATGGGTTTTAAATATTTGCTGAATCGCTGTTTCAATTAATTGTCTCGACGTTCCCCGTTCACAGCCGATTCCCACCCATAAAACTCTGGGATGCCAGTGTATTTGTGGAATAGGGGAAGGGGATATTAGAAGTTGATCTTTAAAAGTAATCCTAATTTGGGCAGGGGACATGGGGGGAGCATTTTCTCTTTCTTCCCCTCTATCAAAATAAAAGGGATGCCCTTCCGGTAGGTGAGATTGCCAGAGAGTTGAACCGGCTTCTTGAAAGACTTCTACAGTTTCTCCGCGTGCAACTGCCGCACTCACAGCCGTCCAATCTCCCTCACCGCGTTGCCAGCCAAAAGGAAAACCCAGCATATCAACTGCCGGCAAACCTAATCCTGCAGAAGCGCCGGTTAAAACAGGAGTTGCACCCAGTTGCCTTGCAATTAACCTTGCCAGTTGATCCGCGCCGCCTTGATGTCCACTACATAAACTGATCACAAACTGGCCGATTTCATCAAGAACCACAACTGCTGGATCAGTGGATTTATGCTGCAAAAGGGGTGCAATGAGGCGAACAACCGCACCGGCAGCCAGACTGAAGACAAACGCCCCATGATCAGCCCAGATATTAGCCAAGTGGTCTTTAAGAGAGCCGGTGTAAGCTTTTATTGTAGGACAAGTATTTTGCTCACCTGTCGTCTTTACAACATCCAATAGGGATTCTGGCACCCACAGAGTCGCATCAGCACTCTGACAGAAAGACAGCAAGCGTTTAGCGCCGGCAGGAGTCGTAGCAATTGCAGCTAAAGGCTGAAACTCAGCCAAGAGTAATCCCATTGAGAACTTAATAAATAGATAAACTTAAGCTTAGCAAGCTTGACACAACAAGGAATAGATGTCCAGCCAATATCATCCATTCCCATCATCAACCATCTTCTGCATCTGCGTTTATCTGCGTGCATCTGCGGTTAAAAAAATCTTAACTTTATCCCCAAAAGCCATCAAACTCATAAATATCTAGTAAATATCATCAACCATCATCTATGCCTAACGGCACGCTGCGCTATCATCTGTGTCTATCTATGGTTAAAAAATCTTAACCCCCAACCTTTAACAGCCCAACTAAAAAGTACCCAATCCAACAAAAAACGCCTGACTTACCATCAGGCGCTTGCTCAAAAATTTACAGATTAAACAACTAAGCTGTCTAGTAAATTCTTCCAGAAAAAGAAACTAATTTCCTCTAGCCACCGGCACACTCTTAACAGCTGGCGCAGATGCCGCCGACTTTGGTTGCACCATTGTGGCTTGCAACATCGGAGTCCGGCTGACAGAACTATTCGCCAAAGTCAGGAAAGGATTAGACAAAATTCCTGCCAGAGAAGTCGCGACTAATGTTAGTACCAAACCAACTTGCAAAGGCCGCATTCCGCTCAAATCCCAACGGATTGGTGGGTAATTCTTCACAGCATCGGACATTTCCTGGGGTTCTTTGACAACCATCATCCTGACGACGCGGATGTAGTAGTAAATAGAGACAACAGTGGTAACTAACCCCAACAAGACTAAACCGTAAGCGCCTGATTGCCAGCCGGCCCAGAATAGGTAAATTTTGCCAAAGAAGCCGGCAAGCGGAGGAATGCCGCCCAAAGAAAGCAAGCAAATACTCAGTGCTAACGTAAGCAGAGGATCTTTTTGATACAACCCTGCGTATTCGCTAATTTGGTCTGTGCCGGTGCGGAGGGTGAAAAGAATAACACAGGTGAAACCTCCTAAGTTCATGAACAAGTAAATTAGGAGATAAAACACCATGCTGGAATAACCGGCTTGTGTGCCGGTGATTAAGCCAATCATCACAAAGCCGGCTTGGGCGATGGAAGAGTAAGCCAGCATTCGCTTCATGCTAGTTTGGGCGAGGGCAACGACGTTCCCCAACACCATACTCAACACAGCTAAGGCGGTAAAGACAAAGTGCCACTGTTCGGTGACGACGGGGAAAGCAGTGGTTAACAGGCGGATAGCGAGGGCAAATCCAGCGGCTTTGGAACCGACAGAAAGGAACGCAACAACAGGAGTTGGAGAACCTTCGTAAACGTCAGGTGTCCACTGGTGGAAAGGAACCGCTGAGATTTTGAAGGAGATGCCGGCAATTGCAAAGACTAAGGCAATCACAACTGCTAAAGATTGACCGGCATTGGCGTTGGCGATGCCGGTTGCAATTGCCCTCAGCTGGGTTTCGCCGCCTGACATTCCGTACAGCAGAGAGACACCGTAGAGGAAGACTGCCGAACTGGAAGCGCCTATCAGCAAATATTTTAAGGCGGCTTCATTGGAACGCGGATCTCGCTTGGTGTAGCCGGTGAGTAGGTAGGAAGAGATACTTAGAGTCTCTAAGGAGATAAAGATCATCACCAGTTCATCAGCGCCGGAGAGGAACATCCCTCCGATGGTGGCGGTGAGTAAAATTGCCAAGAATTCCGCTATGGATGTGCCCGATTGCTCAACGTAGGTGATGGACATTAAAATTGTCACGGCAGCCGAGAGGGCAACAGTGCCGCGAAAAACGACACTTAGGGGATCGCTGTTAAAGCCTCCCAGAAACCCAATGGTGTTGGTGCTATCCCATTGATAATAAAGGGCGACGGTTGAAGCGAGAAGGCCGACGATCGCCACGTAGGGTGTCCAGCGGGCGGAGGTGCGCCCGACGATCAGATCGCCCACGAGTACGACCATGAGGGTGATGATGACGATCCCCTCTGGCAATACTGTGCCGGCGTTTAGCTGGGCTGCAAGATTGGCAAAGTTCATAAGGCTAATTAGGCAGATATTGGTAGCGCTTGGCAGCAATGCTTAAAATTATTTTACAATCTTGAATTTTACCGTGTTATTTGCCCTACTGTCCGATAATGTAGGCGTTCGCTTCAGTTTGGCCGGCTCGAAAACAGTTTTTAAACACGCCAGCTATCGAGTTTTAAGTTGTAATTTAATGCTTGATTCGCGGATCGTGAGAGCAGTTGCCGGTGATTACCGTTAAATTCTTTTGAAGTACAATTGCAGCAATTAACACATCAGCAAGAATGTATTGAGTGTCAGTATTTTTGCATTAAGAATTTTGCCGTTTCGTGCTTTAAAAATCGATAAAGCAAGGAAATCAAGAAGAAGACTTTAAGAATTCTTTACCAAAAAATGTGAAACCTTTAGACACTGCTAGCTTTCACAAAAGAAAAGATATTTTAGAGAGAATCTCACTCACGAATTGCCAAGTTCTTTAGACCGGCACGCCGCTGCTTTCACTGCTTCGATTAAAGCTGAACGGAAGCCGGCGTTTTCTAATTCAGCAATGCCGGCAATTGTGGTGCCACCCGGACTCGTGACCCGATCTTTCAATTCAGCGGGGTGTATTCCCGATTCTTGCAACAGCAGTGCTGTCCCTAAGACTGTTTGCAGTGCCAACTTCGCCGCGACTGCACGCGGCAAACCTGCATAAACACCGCCATCTGTCAAGGCTTCTATTAAAATTGCCACATAACCAGGGCCAGAACCCGAAAGGCCGGTTACCGCATCCATCATGGATTCGGGTACTTCTACCACTTCCCCTACAGCCTGAAGGATTTGCTGCGCTTGCTCTAGATGTTGGGGTTGGACGTGTTTGCCGGCTGCAATTGCTGAAATACCCGCTCCTACCGTTGCCGGGGTATTTGGCATCGCTCGGATCACCGGCCAACCCGGAAAAGCGGATTCTAACTTACTAACCGTAACGCCGGCTAAAATCGACACCACTACCGGGATCCGGCTATCTGTCACGCAGGCAACTGTCTGGGCAATTTCTACCGTCAGTGCGTCAAATACTTGAGGTTTTACCGCCAACAGCAGTACATCTGTTGCAAAAGCAACGGCGCGATTGTCTGCTGTAACCTGCACACCGTATTGCTGCGATAAAACACTGCGCCGGTGCGGTTGGGGGTCGCTCACTAAAACTTCGTCTGACCGATAAACTTGTTGAGCGACCAAACGGGATAATAGAGCTTCTCCCATTACCCCACCGCCAATGATGCCAAGCTTGATACTCATTTGTCCTTTATTCTTAGGGGTCAGTTGTTTTGGCCACTGACCGCTGTACAGGCGGGTTTCACCAACCCGCCCTTACCGATGACTAATAACTTTATTGAACCATGCGGACTTGTTCTGGCGTCCAGTTGGCAGCGGGTGCTGTGCCGGCCGGGCGAGAAGCCCGCAGGTGCGGCTGGAGAACATCATGAACAACACCGGATTGGGTGCTGACTTGAACACAGCTCGGTGTAAAGAGGAAGATGCTTTCCCCAATGCGCTCTTGATGGCCGTCCAGGGCATAGGTGCCGCCGGCAATAAAGTCTACCGCCCGCTGAGCTTGGTCTGGATCCATCAAGGTCAGATTTAAAACAACAGACTTACGTCCCCGCAGTGCTTGAATCGCTTGAGGCATTTCCTCAAAGGTGCGGGGTTCCATAACCACCACTTCAGAGATTCCGCTAGCAGCTCCTGGCAATCCAATCACATTACTTATTCCTGTACCGATAGGTGCGCCGGTCATAGATTGCTCGCGTAAACGAGCACGATTCGGACGGTCTTCTGCCGTTTGAGGCGAGGCATTTTCTTCTTGATAGACCGTTTGATATCTGTCTCCTTCCATCTCGTCGTACTCGTACTCGTAATCAACGGACTGGTTGAGACCGACAAAGTCGCGTAGCTTAGAAAATATGCTGTTCACGGTTGACGCTCCATTACAACTAGGGTTAACTCTAACAAACAGATTCCCTCGATAGGAAGATTAAGCAAAGCTTCTAGTTACAAGTTTTTGGACAAAAACCCTATTCACTTTAAGCGTTTGAATTGGATTTTATGGCTGGGATCTCATTTTTTAGCCAGCTTGAGAATAATTTGCTGGTTGCTGACTTTTTTGAGATCGCTGGGCGAGTATTTGAAGCGCTTGCTAAGGGAATCTGGTTTCCGCTCACTCCTTAAGTGTTAAGTTTATGTCCTCTGCACTGTCCAATTTAACAGCTTATTTTATACCGCAACCGGCGTTTTTGTTATTAACCAGAGAATTATATTGTCCGTTTGCCAAACAACACCGTCCCCAGCCGGATCATTGTCGCACCGGCTTTAACCGCTAGCGGGTAATCATCAGACATTCCCATCGACAGTTGCTGCATTTGCATATTTGGCCAATTTTTTTCTGCGATTTGAGCGGCCAGTTCACGGGTGCGCTCAAACACAGTCAAGGTTTCAGCCTCATCTATGCCGAGGGGAGGAATTGTCATCAAACCTTGAATTTGCAGATGCCGGCACTGAGCGAGATCAGGCAGATCCGCGAGTAAATCGGGGATCGTCCAGCCAAATTTGCCGGGATCGCTCAAAATTTTCACCTGTAAGCAAACTTGGGGCGTAAAAGGCCCCTCTGAAGCCAGCCGGTCTAAGCGCTGAGCTAATTTCAAGCTGTCTACCGAATGAATCCACTGAAATTGCTCCAAAGCTTTTTGGACTTTATTGCTTTGTAGATGCCCGATCAAGTGCCAAGTGATATCAGGCAAATCTGATAACTGTGTTTGCTTGGCTTCCGCTTCTTGGACGCGACTTTCGCCAAAATCTCGAATTCCGGCGGCGTAAGCTTCTCGCATCGCATCCACCGGCACCTGCTTGCTGACGGCAATCAATCGCACATCAGCCGGTAAGCCGGCGCGAATATTCGTAATCCGCTCAGCAATCGTCATTGAAATGTCCGGTGATGAATCACTTGCAGTTGATCGTACTCCTTCATCTGGCCAGTACGGCGGAGCAGGCGTAAACGATTTTCTACCATTAAACGAGCGTCAGCGCGAGTAACCGGCTCAAATTTCATGCCTGTGGTGCTGGCACTCACCAGAAAAAATAAACGCTGGGCATAAAGTGTGGTGAACAATTCCTGATCTTCGCCCAGCACACATATCTGGTAAAGCAGGCCAAACGTAGGATGATTTAAGTAATTTTCTGTATCCATTGATTGTCCGATTCGCCTCTGGCATGGCTCAACGTTGTTAGATATAAAGAAACAAGGGATTTTGGGTGTTTACTGGACAAGCTGATTAGATCACCCATGCCTGACTTTCCTCAACAGGCTTTAAATTCAAGAGCAAAACGCCAACGCGGTTGCAGTGCAATACTCTCCGTCGTGACTGATGCTCACCTGCCACTGGCACTGTCCCCACTCAGCAACCAAAGCCGCAGCTGCCCCATATAGATATAGTTGCGGTGCACCCGTGAGCTGGCGTTGAATTTCAACATCGGTGTAGCGGATTCCCTGCCAGCCGGTTCCCAGCGCTTTCACAACCGCTTCTTTGGCAGCCCAGCGCCCCGCAAACCGTTTGATTGAGGCTTGATTACCGGCTTCGCTTCTGCTGCGTGAATTGCCCTCCAATTGAGTACAATCACGCTGTTCAGCTGGGGTGTAGACTCGCCGCACAAAACGTTCACCAAAGCGGTCTAACGCTCCTTGAATCCGGGGAATATAAACAATATCCGTGCCTAGGTGAATGGTCAAAGTGGCCGATCTCCACGATGTCAACCATTACTTTAAGAGAAAATGCCCCCCATTGCGCGAATGTTTGTTTCTTTTGACAATACGGCTTTGAGCGCTATGACAATCAGGGGGGATATATTTGCGTTTGTTCGAGGGCGGCGAGCTGAGCTTTTGCTTTTTGCAAAGATTCACACCACTCTTTCTCCGGATCGCTGTCTGCGACTATGCCGGCACCCACTTGACCCCAAACGATGTTAGAGGGCTGAGTTGAGCTTGACTCAGGCGTGAATAATAGGGTGCGGATCAGGATATTTAAGTCTAAGTTGCCTTGCCAATCTAAATAGCCGCAAGAACCGTAGAACAAATTGCGACGCACCAGCTCTAATTCTTCAATAATTTCCATGCAGCGAACTTTGGGGCAGCCGGTGATCGTGCCGCCGGGAAACATGGCGCGAATCAAATCTGCGCTGTCACAGTTTGCTTGCATGGTGCCAATGATGTTGCTAACGAGATGCATGACATGGCTGTAGCGCTCGATGGTAAGTAGTTCATCCACACAAACCGATCCCCACTCACAAACTCGCCCTAAATCATTGCGCTCTAAGTCAACGAGCATGATGTGTTCGGCTTGTTCTTTAATATTGGCGAGCAAGTCTTTGGCAAGTTGTTCGTCAAGTGCCGAGGTGGTGCCGCGTGAGCGTGTACCGGCAATGGGACGGGTTTGGGCTTGCCGGTTTTGCAGTTGCACTAACCGTTCTGGAGAACAGCTGATCACGTCTCCCCAAGGTGTCTGCCAATAGCTAGCGAAGGGAGAAGGATTAATTTGTTGCAAGGCGCGATAAATCGACCAGCTTTCAGCGTTGGTTCGGGTTTCAAATCTCAGGGAAAGATTGGCTTGAAAGATATCACCGGCACGAATATATTTTTGAGCTTGCAGAACGGCTGCCTGATATTCTGCTTGAGACATTTGGAATTTAGGAGCCGGCATTGGAGATTTCTCCCCGTCTCCCCGTCTCCCCGTCTCCCCGTCTCCCTCTCTCCCCTTCTCTACTTGCCCCTGCATTCGATCCAGTTCACCGCTATCGCTAGCGGCTAACCACAAGGTTTGCTCGTGATGATCGAGGACAGCAAAGGATGCCGGTTCGTACCAGTAGGCAACCGGAAAGGGCAGGGGATCGGGTTTTAAATTGGGTAGACGCTCAATTTCCTTGGCCAAATCGTAGCCCAACCAGCCCAGCCAGCCGCCGGTGAAGGGGAGTTCTGAGTTCTGAGTGGTAAGTTCTGAGTTTGTGGCGCGTTGCAACTGGCGGCGGAGGAAGGGGAGAATTTCACCCACTGCCGGTGTCCACATTTGGGGCTTGCCATCTATGATTCGAGGAGCGCCGGCACAGATGGAATATCGCGTTAGGGGTTGACAGTCTCCATTTGCTATATATGGACTTTCCAGCAGGGTGGCAATTGCATTTGTAGGTGAGTTGCCGGCATTTGAGATGCGAAAAAGGGCGTCAAAGATTTCTGAGCCGGTACGATTTTCTAAGGGAAGTGTTCGCCAATACCAGGGTTGTATAGGTTGCATGAGAATCTTGGAGTTATCTCCAATTTAAAATCTAAAATTAATCAAGCTTCCCATCCCCAAATCAAGCGCGCCGCCCAGAAAACAATTAAGCCGGTTAAGGCGATTCCGTCCCAGGTTTTTAAGCGCAATTGATACCACTCGACGCGATGTTGATTTGGGCTGGTAAAACCGCGCACTTGCATCGCACTGGCGATTTGAGCCGCACGTAACAGTAAGTTTTCTAGCAGCTTTTCGGCCACCATTAACCAAACTTGCGTAGCACCCCGGAAGCCAAGTTTTTTCCAGTTAATTGCCCGCGTCCAGATGGAGCGAACTAAGTTTTGCACTTCTTCCAAAACCAGGGGAATAAATCGCAAAGATAAGGTTAAAGTCAGAGCAATTTCTGTTACCGGCCAATTGAAGCGTCGCAGGGGTTGCATTAAGCTTTCAATGCCGGCAGTAATTTCTTCGGGTGCTGTGGTGAGTAGGTAGAGGTTTGTACTGTAAATTACCGTAAAGTATAAGGTACTGAGGCTGATGGCAAGTTGCAGTGAGCGTCGGCTAATTTTTAATGGCCCTCGATTAAATAAAATGTAATTGTAGTCGGTGGGCTGGGGAAGAGTTTTGATTTCGGTTTGTGTGTCGGCAGTCCCCTCTTTCTGCGGGTTTTCTCTCCAACCAAAGGGGTTATACCAGGAGTTGCGGCGCACCGGCACCGGCGCTACAGTTGCCGGTTGTTGGGCAAAAGTTATCTCATTTGTCGGCAGTCTGGGTTGATAGCTAACGGCAATTCCGTCGGGCGCGAAAGCCCCCAAAACGAAGATAAATGTACATAACGTTAGCAGCCAACCTAATTGCTGCCGCCACACCCGCCAGGGAATTTTTGCACTCAGTGTCAGCACAATTAGAATTATTACCAGGGCAAGACGCCAAAGCGAATTTGCCAGAAGCGGGGCAATTAAAAAGCTCATCAGCCATGCAATTTTAACGCGCGAATCCAGCCGATGTAGCCAAGTAATGGGTTGTTCTAGATATAGTCCAAGCGGGAGTGAGCGCAGTAAGTCCATCTGAAGATTTTAACTTTTTAGGTTTGTTATAAATTTTACAGTTGGGTTATTTCATTTTTAAATAAAAATTGTGGTTTTATTAAATTATCTCCTATTTTATTTAGTATGTTCACTCAAAAGCCTAGATTCATTTACTAGGAAATTAAATACTTTCTATTTTTATTGTTTATATAAATAACTATATTTGAGTTAAAGAGTGTTTTGTATGTTCTCAGAAATTTGGCATGAGTTGAGCTAAATTTTACTAAAAGCTATATAAAATAGGGGCGTTTAAACCGGCACTGTTAGCGCATCGGGAATTCGCCCCTACAGATCCTGAAGATTTTAGATTTGACATTCAATCTAAAACCTAAAATCTCCAACTCTAATGGCGGGTCGCACGGTTAGCGGTTTCCCGTTCGGCTTCACGAGGTTTTTTGCCACGCCAAAGCAAACGAATTGGAGTGCCGGTGAAATCCAAATGTTTGCGGAATTGACGTTCGATGTATTGGCGGTAGTTGTCATTAAACCGCTGGATATCATTGACAAACAAGGCAATCGTCGGCGGTTGACTTTTGACTTGAGTGCCATAATAAATTTTTCCCTGCCGGCCTTGACGAGTCGTAGGGGGAGAGTGCCAGCTAAGTGCTTCTTGCAAGACTTCATTAATGACAGCAGTGCTGATGCGGCGTTTATGCTGTTCAGCGGCAGTATTCACTAAGTCTATAATCTTCTCAACTCGCTGGCCGGTTTGGGCGCTGACAAAAATAGTTTCTGC
Source organism: Microcoleus sp. FACHB-672 (assembly GCF_014695725.1). NCBI lineage: Bacteria > Bacillati > Cyanobacteriota > Cyanophyceae > Oscillatoriales > Microcoleaceae > Microcoleus > Microcoleus sp. FACHB-672. The sequence goes on from NZ_JACJOU010000019.1 coordinate 407,758, forward strand.
CCAACCCAAAAAATACATCCGGTCTTTGATCTGTCTTTCGTATTCGTAAATCGTGTGAGAGTCTTTGTCAACTGCATCCCATTTGTTGACAACAAGGATACAGGCGCGACCTTCTTCTTCAATGCGACCGGCAAGTTTTTGATCTTGTTCAGTAATGCCATCTACAGCGTCAATCACGAGTAAGACGACATCCGCGCGGCGAATCGCTTTAAAAGCACGGTTAATTCCAAAAAACTCCGGCCCATACTCGACGTTTTTCTTTTTGCGGATACCGGCTGTGTCGATCAGGCGATAGGTTTGGCCATTGCGTTCCACCACCATATCAATCGCATCACGGGTGGTGCCAGAGATAGGGCTAACAATCGCGCGGTTTTCCCCAACAAAAGCGTTCAAAAGACTAGATTTGCCGACATTGGGGCGTCCAACAATGGCGACTTTAATTTCAGCGGTTTCGGCGATTTCCTCCACCGGCGGCAAATAAGTCAGCACCACATCCAATAAATCACCCGTCCCGCTACCGTGAATGGCAGAAATGGGATAAGGTTCTCCCAGTCCTAGTTCCCAAAATTGGGCAGCTTGGGTCAATCCTTGTTCAGGTGACTCGCATTTGTTGACGGCAAGTAAAACAGGTACCGTTTGTTGGCGCAACCAGTCTGCAATTGTTTCATCAGCAGTGGTCGGGCCTGTTTGGCCGTCTACGACGTAGATGGCGACGCTGGACTCTGCCAACGCAGCCAATGCTTGTTCGCGGATCAGGGGTAAAAATTCAGTGTTATCGTCAAAAACTAAGCCGCCGGTGTCTACAACCATAAACTCGCGATCGCTCCAGTAAGCTTGCTGGTAGGTGCGATCTCGCGTTACGCCCGGTTCATCATGCACAATAGCATCTTGTGCGCCGGCGAGGCGATTGACAAAGGTGGATTTGCCCACGTTTGGGCGTCCGATAATAGCAACAATGGGCAAAGACATAACCGGAATTCAAGCGCTTAGCCGCGCTGAGGGAGCTGTAAATTACTATTGTACTCGCTGTCTCGGATTAGAGGCTACCGGCTACTTAAATTGTGACGAAGTAAAATTTAAAAACTAAAATCTAAAATTAAAAGATGGAACGAGCAATTTCATTGCTGGGATTGGTATTTTTTGTCGGGCTTTCCTATGCTTTTTCAATAAATCGGCAGGCGGTAAGGTGGCGTCCGGTGTTGTGGGGAATTGCTTTGCAGTTAATTTTTGCCCTGCTCATTCTCAAGACATCTGCCGGGTTTACTGCGTTTAAGTTTTTGGGCGATGTGGTGAGCCAGTTTTTAAATTTTTCGGATGCCGGCGCAAAATTTGTATTTGGAGATAATTTTGCCGATCATTTTATTGCCTTCAAAGTGCTGCCAACCATTATCTTTTTCTCCTCTTTCATCACCTTACTTTATTACTACGGAATTTTGCAGCGAGTCGTGCAATGGGTAGCCTGGGGAATGATGCGAACGATGGGCACTTCCGGGGCAGAATCACTTTCCTGTGCAGCGAATATTTTTGTCGGTCAAACCGAGGCACCCTTGCTCATTCACCCTTATGTGCCATTTCTAACTCAATCAGAATTATATGCCGTCATGACCGGCGGATTTGCCACCATTGCCGGTGGCGTAATGGCAGCTTATATTTCCTTTGGAGTGCCGGCAGAACATTTAATTGCCGCTTCCGTAATGTCTGCCCCGGCAGCGTTAGCAGTCTCAAAACTTTTTTATCCAGAAACTGAGAAATCCCTCACAGCCGGTACGGTACAAGTAAAGGTAGAACAAGCTTATGCCAATGCCGTAGATGCAGCAGCTTCAGGCGCACGCGAAGGCGGAAAACTAGCGCTAAATGTAGGGGCAATGCTCATTGCCTTTTTGGGGCTTTTAGCGATGTTAAACGCGGTGCTAGGTTGGCTAGGAGGATGGGTTGGTTTGCCCCAACTTTCTTTAGAATTAATCCTCTCTTATTTAATGTGGCCGGTTGCTTGGCTAATGGGAATTCCTGTTGCTGACTGCGCCGAAGTGGGTATCCTGTTGGGTAAGAAAACGATTCTGAATGAATTTATTGCTTATTTAGATCTGAAAGCATTAGTAGAAAAAAAAGTAATCTCAGAGCGAGCCGTAATTATTGCAACTTATGCTCTCTGTGGCTTCTCTAATATTGGCTCAATTGCCATTCAAATAGGTGGCATTGGTGGTATGGTGCCAGAACGTCAGCCTGACGTAGCTAGACTAGGATTTCGAGCAATGATTGCCGGCTCCATAGCTTGTTTCATGACAGCTTGTATTGCAGGAATGCTATTGTAGAAAGCTTCCAACAATAATAGATAAAACATCCTTCTTCATCTGCGTATATCTACAAAATTTTATCATCCCACTCCGCTTACATCTGCGTTTATCTGCGGTTAAATAAAAAAATCCACTTTACCGAAAGATTAACCTTAAAAAAATTCCAACGAATCACATCATGAAAGACTTGAAAAAGTGGAAAACCTTAAACTCTAACCTAGTCTTTAACAATCCCTGGTGTCAGATCAGACAAGACGAAGTAGAATTGCCGAATGGTAAAATAATTGACGATTTTTTCGTCAATATTCGACCAGATATTGCCCTTGTATTTGCCCTCACAGAAAATCAAGAAATTGTATTTGTACGACAATATCGGCATGGAGTCGGTGAAATTTTTATGGAATTACCAGCTGGCGCTGTTGATCCAGATGTTGAGAGTGCAGAATCTGGCGCAATGCGAGAACTAACAGAAGAAACTGGCTACACTGCCGGCAACTTAACTAAAATTGCCACCTTATATGACAATCCCGTTAAAGATACAAATAAACTCCACTTATTCTTCGCTCAAAATGCTAAAAAATCAAGTGAACAAGTCTTAGATATTACAGAAGATATAGAAGTCGTTTTAGTGCCGGCATCTAAAGTTATGGATAAAATAGCAGCCGGCGAGATTTGCGTTTCAGGAAGCATCGCTGCAATTTTCTTAGGATTGAATTACTTAAGAAAATTAGAGCGAGATTCGACCGTTTAAACTTACCATCCCCAAGTGCCGGCACCGCCTTTAAATGGCCCGACAATCTGACTGGTAATCCAGCCACCGTAAAAATCTCCAGGCTGTGGCTGCACTTTTTCACCATCCACATAACAAGCTTCCATCCGACTCGGATAAAAAGCAACATAATCTTTAAGAGACGCAAAAGTCGGGGTTGGATTTGGATAAAACCAGCCGGCATCTCGTACTTGCTGATCACCAGCACTCACCGTATAGTAGCCGGCACGTCCTTTCCATTCACAAAAACTTGATTGTGGAGTCTGAGAAAGATACTCCATCTTAATATCTTCTGGGGAAATATAATAAACCGGCGGATGACTGGTTTCTAATACCCGTTTAGCACGGCGAGTATCAGCAATTGTAATGCCATTAAAAATCACTTGAATATGCTTAGATGAATCCTCCAAACGAGGGGGACGTGGATAATCCCAAACAGATTCTTGTCCTGGTCCAGGTTCGATGCGTTGGCGACTCACTTTTATACTTTCCTCTCTGAAAATTCCTTAAAAAATAATTAAATGAGCTAAAAAGAATTCAGAAGAAATTTTTCCTGATTCACCCAAACTTCTGAATTCTTTTTCTGATGCCGGCAGTTCGCCTTCCCTAAGTAGGGATCAGCTCGCCTGGACGCAACTGTGCCCACTTGCCCATTTCTTGTTTAAAACTTGCACACCCTACAACATCCCATTCCATTTCAATTTCATCCCCACGCGGGCGGATATTAACATTAATCGTGGGTTCAATCGGTTCAAAATCTGGGGTTTCAGTAAGGTGACGTTCTTCATGCTGGGTTTCAACGGCATTATAAGTCAGGCAACGGTCTACATAGTGGCAGTTAACACAAATACACATGATTAAAAACCTCTTGACATTTCAACAGGTAGCTTGAAGAAATCTCTGATATTACAATTAAGACAAATTAGATTTGAGATTGCAATAAATCTGAGCTGAAAATTCTGGCAGCCGGCGCAGTATTGTTATTAACGATTGACACATTTAGCAGGCTTAATAGGCTAGTCGCTTCCTGAGCTGGTTAATTTTTGTGACTATGCTGGCATTTTACATCGATAACCGATTGGTTCGCGCACTGCCCGGTTATGGGGCAAAATTTAAGTATGGCAAATCCTCCGTCCGCAGCATTTTCTCCCCTATCTCCTGAATATTGGCCATTTAGCCTAGAATTACTACCGCAACCGGCTTATTTAGTCGGAGGCGCGGTTCGGGACGCGCTGCTATTGAAAGACCGTGAGTATTTAGACCTAGATTTTGTGATGCCGGCACAAGCAGTTCAAACCGCTAGCCAAATCGCGGAACACTACAGTGCTGGATTTGTGCTGCTTGATACCGACCGGCAGATTGCCCGCGTAGTATTTAAAGATGCAACAGTAGACTTCGCCCAACAGGAAGGCGACAGTCTAGAACGCGACCTACATCGGCGAGACTATACCGTCAATGCGATCGCCTATAATCCTCACACTGGCGTCTTCATCGACCCCCTGCAAGGCTGTGCGGATATTGAGGCCGGTTTAATGCGGATGATTTCGCCGGCAAACCTCAAAGATGATCCGTTGCGCCTGTTGCGTGCATATCGACAAGCCGCACAGTTAAATTTTTCCATTGAGCCGGCAACGAGGACTGCAATTCGCGCCTTTGCACCCCTGCTGGGTTATATCGCAGCAGAACGAGTGCGTAGTGAATTGAGCTACCTTCTCGCTACTTCCGAGGGAACACCCCAGCTACAAGCCGCTTGGGAAGATGGCTTAGTTGAAACTTGGTTCCCCAGCGCTAACGGCAGCAGTTTGGCTCAAGTTGCAGCCGTTGATGAGTCCGCCGCCAAACTTCAGCATACTTGGCCAGATTTTGGCACGGAACTGTGCCGCAGCTTGCGAGATACCTCAAAAACCTCGTTATTAGCCATTGCTAAATTGACGAGTTTGCTCGATCCAGAGATCCAGAAAGCTGAAGCTCAATTATTGCGCCTGAAGTACAGCCGGCCTGAAATGCAAGCTGTCCTGGCAGTGTTAAACTTTTTGCCAGATTTGCTGCCGGCGGCAAATGCTTTTTCCGTACCAGAGCAGTATTTTTTATTTCGCAATGTTGGTACGGTGTTTCCCGCACTCGCCGTTTTTGCCGTAGCGTCAGGGATGCCGGTGGATGCGATTGCGCCTTTAATTGAGCGATTTCTCACCCCCAACGATCCCGTCGCACATCCGATTCCCCCACTAACCGGCAGAGACTTGATGACAGCTTTGAATTTACCGCCCGGTCCTCTAGTTGGCAGACTCCTCACCGCAATAGGGGTGGCACGCGCAGAAGGCAAAATTTCTACACCCGAAGAGGCGCTGCAATTGGCGCAACAACTTGTCAACAGTGAAGTGTGAGCCGTGTTAGCGATCAGCAAAAACAAAAGCAAATTGATATTGTGCTAAAGTAAACATTTCAACTTGCCTAGGCATTTGGACATTTCATCACAGCTTTCGAGCTGCTTTAGGAGTGAGTAACAACTTTTACTTGCTCAATCAGTTGTTTTTTTGAGGCCAACATGGCTAAACGCCGCAATCCTAAAAAAGAAAAAGCCCTTCGGAACCAAGCTTACGCTCGCCGGTTTCGTAAACGGTCAACAACAGGCCGGTTTGGAAAAAGACGTTTCTACCGCGATAGTCGCCCTGAGGACTCTAAGAGTGAAAATGAGGGCATGGGCGCTGCAGATGACATGGATCATCAGTAAGCAGCTCAGCATAATTGCTAAGGTTTAATCCTTCATTCTCAAGTTTCCTGTAACTTTTCCTGGGAATATAGCCAGGATTAGGGGATGGAGAGATTGAAAAGAAGTGGGAGGGAAAGGCGAAAGTAAAAAAAGAATTTCTAGACTTGTCAGCTAGTTTTCAATTTGTTATTTGAGTCTTTGCCCTTCATTTCTGAAAGTTACAATTTAGACCTTCTCCTACGAAAATTATTTTTTTATTTAAAAAGCCGCTACACTTACACAAATAAAGCTTCGTCAAGTGTCTATTCTGACGCGAAAAAAGCTGGAGTTAAATTTTTTTGATAGAGTCTTTTATTTTTTGCTTATTAAAAATTAGAAAAAAACTTACCTGTAGAAAATTTTATTTTTTTAGACTATAAACCTATCAATTTGGTATAATTGTCAGGCTGTGATCAATTTATGTTGTTGGAGACGCATAAAGGCTATTTTTAGTGTCAGGTTAACAAATTAAATATTAACTTTTTACGACGCCCTCTTAATTCTATATCAGATTTCAGTACTTAGGATTATCTATTATTTTTCTTAAGTTTTGACATAAGCCTTTCAAAAATACGTTTAAAAGGAAATTTGCGAAAGACTAAAAAGAGAGAGATTGATACGTCTTAGGGTATAAAAAATTTAAAAATTAGATAAGTCTATAGAAAGATGAAACTGCCCCTCAAAGATTTTTAGGATAAGGCCACAAGTCAAGAAGTTTAAACCCTAAAAAGTCTTGTTATGGCAGACAAAAGTAAGCGCGGATTTGCGTCAATGGACGAAGCAAAACAGCGTGAGATCGCAAGCAAGGGCGGTCAAGCCGCTCATGAAAAGGGAACCGCTCACAAATTTTCGCCTGAGGAGGCTAAAGAAGCCGGTCGTAAGGGCGGTGAGATTGTGAGCCAGAATCGGCAGCACATGGCTGAAATTGGGAGAAAGGGCGGCGAGGCAGTCAGCAAAAACCGCAAGCATATGTCGGAGATTGGCAAAAAGGGCGGCCAGCAAAGCCATAAAGAGGAGTAAGGAATTACCAGCTGGGGCAAATTTACGAAAGTTAGTTTCGCCCTGAGTTAGTAGGGAGAAAAAATCATACAAGTGTCAATAAGTGTGGGTGTGGGATGCGGTTAAAGCTGAGAATTATTCTCGTGCGATCACATCCCAAAACCCTTCTCCCGGCATCGGCAGATGTCGCAATTGCTGATTAATCTGTTCGGCTGCGGCTTTGCCAGATTCTAACGCCCCTTCAATTTGGTTACCCCCACACCAGTCGCCACAACAAACCACCGGCACCGGCGTTGCGGCGGCAAGGTAAGTTTCAGGAATTGGCCGACTGACAAAGGCATAGCGCCAGCGGTGAACCTGCAACCAATCGGGGCTATTCAGCCAAAAATTTAAATACTCGCCGGCACGATCTAGCAACATCTGGCCGGCTGGTTGTAAGTCTTCCGCCTCTAAATAATCTTGAGCAAAGCTAGCACTACTGTTGGCGACAAACACCGGCATCTGAGAGTCGGTTCGTTTACTGCTATCCCATCCGATCCACGCCAGTTGATCGTCGTGGGGAAAAACAACTGTTTTCCAGGCAATCTCTCGTTGAGCTAAATCTTGCTGTCGATATGGTGAGTAGCCGGCGATCACGCTAAGGCATGGCTCAAACTCCACAGATCGCAGGTTTGCGATAAAATCTGCCGGCAGTTCCGTCTGCATCGGCTCAAGGATCGTCACAGCTTGAGGGGCCGGAATGGCCATGACAACAGCCCTCGCGTTCACCTCTTGTGGCTGAAGCATTTTGTCCAACGTATCGGGCGATTCTAGAAGCAGTTGCCATATCCCCTGATCCGTCGGCGTCATGGCCAATACACGCCGGCTTAACCAAATCTCTAAACCCGTAGCCAAAAATTTGCCCACCGCGTTCATTCCTGCCGGCGCAACATAGTAAGGACACCAACTTGAGGGGGCTGCCGGCGTCAAGCCCTTATTTTCGTCGTATATATACGTCTTGTCTGTCCACAGCTCTACAATATTGTGGGCCGACAAAATATGAACCAAACGCCGTAAGTGCTGGCCCTTCGGTTCTAAATACCGTCCTCCGTGATCCGCACGAATTTCCTGCACTCGGCGTGTGGCGACTCGTCCACCCAGCCCACGAGATTTTTCCAAGACAATCGTAGAATAACCGGCCTGGTGCAGCAATTGTGCACAAGTTAAACCCGCCATGCCGGCACCAATCACCGCCACATCAAAAGTCAGTGAGCTATCAGTCATCAGCCAGTTAGTTTAAATATTAAATTTTAGAGTAATCGAAAATCCTGGCCGGCAAAATTCAAAATCGCTCTTAGCCACAATAGTAGAATAAGTAAAAGCGAGAATCTGTGTGTGCGCTCCTGGCGCAGGCCAAGAGCGTTCGGCAAGCGCATCCGCAGATAAATAAAGGGAGGAAGCCGACATTGGACGAGCTAAGAGCAGCACTGGAACTGGCAACAGAAGAAGAATTACAACAACTGACGGACATTTTATTTTGCCGCCGGTTTAACCCCCTCGATTATGTTCAAACCCCTGCGCCCATTGATGTGAAAAGCCGAGACCGGCACGCCTGGTTGGATGCGATTGAGCAGCGATTTCGCTATTTAGCAGCAGATGGAATAACCATTTTGCGGGGGCGTAGCGAGCAGGTGAGCTACCGGCAAGTTTTAATTCAAGTCTGCCGCTATCTAAAAATTTCTTATTCAAATCAGCTATCGACAACCGATTTAGAAGCTGAAGTTTTTCTCAACTTACTCGGTCGAACCTGGAAAAAACTGCCGGCTTCCGAACAAGAAGCCTTAACCCGGCGCGTACAGAATTCCCTCGCCCAAACCAAGCTATCAAAACCCCTGCCGCTTTCAGTCCAAAAAGACCCTTTAGGCTTGCTCTTTAAAGGCGGTAGCGCTTTAGCTGTAAGTTCTGTCATCCAGCCGGTGTTGCTGCAACAAATCGCCCGTCAGTTTGCCATTCACTTCGCCACCTATCAAATGGCAAAGCAGACGCTAGCCGTGGGCGGGACAGCAGCGGCTAAAGGGTTTGAGCAATATGTTGCACTCCAAACAGCCCGTCGGGGCATGGCCGTGAGTGCAGCCCGTTATGGCGCAGCCCGCAGTGTATTTGCGTTTGTTGGGCCGGTGTTGTGGACTTGGTTTTTAGCAGATTTAGGTTGGCGGGCCATTTCCACCAACTATGCTCGGATTATTCCCACCATCGTTGCCTTGGCTCAAATTCGCCTCACCCGCTCTGAATGCTGGGAACTCGCATAAACATAAATTTTAGATTTTAGAGGTTAGATTTTTGATTGATAATGTATAAATCGAAAATCGAAAATCTAAAATTGGCTCTTGAACCCCGTTTACAGGCTCCTTGGAATTGTGCCCAAGTGGCGCTTTTTTTCCTTCCTTTAACTCCACTACTGGCAGTCTTGGGCCTCGCGTGGGCGATGTTGGTGACGTGGAAACAGCAGTTCCACACGATCATTCGGCGTCCGGCCAATCAAGGCTTGATTGTTTTATTTGTCTGGTTGGTAATTACTGCCGGCTTTGCTAATGATCGGCCTACTGCGTTTCTCGGTCTGTTTAATTTTTTACCATTTTTTATATTTTTTCCGGCGTTCAGCGTTCTGATCCAAACACCGGCTCAACTACGGCGAATCGCGGAGATTTTAGTCATTGGTTCAGTGCCGGTGGTGATTATCGGCTTGGGACAGCTATTTTGGGGCTGGGCCGGCCCGATAAAATTTTTATGGATTATTGTAGATTGGCTGCTGGCACCCACAGGCAATCCCCCCGGTCGGATGTCTTCTGTTTTTGAATATACGAATGTTTTAGCTAGTTATCTGGTCGCGACTTTTATTCTCGCCCTAGGGCTATGGCTGGAAACTTATCGGTCATTGCTGCTTAAATGGCAGCGACAGGAAACCCGCACAAAGCCTGACTACGCCGGTTTAAAAATCGCAAATCCTCACTGGAATGCCGATTTCAGACGCTGGGCATTTTTGACTGTGGCGGTTGCCGGCAATGCAGCGGCGCTGATTTTAACGAATTCTCGTAATGCTTGGGGAATTGCCGGTTTGGCCTGTTTGGTCTTCGCTGTCTATTTAGGCTGGCGGTGGCTGGTGGCTGTCGTTGTTGGGGTAGCCGGCTGTCTGCTGGGAGCAGCTTTTGGGCCTGATCCCCTCCGGTATTGGCTGAGAATCGCCGTTCCTCCTTATTTCTGGGCGCGAATCAATGACCAGATGTATCCAGACCGCCCAGAAGCCCTGATCCGCACGACTCAGTGGCAATTTGCTTGGGATCTCACCTTAGCGCGTCCCTGGACTGGCTGGGGATTGCGGAATTTTACCTCACTTTACCAAGCACAGATGCAGGAATGGCTGGGTCACCCCCACAATTTGATTTTGATGCTCAGTTCTGAAGCCGGTATTCCCGCAACGCTCCTATTATGCGGTGTCGTTGGGTGGGTTTTGGCTCAAGGCATCTTGCTGCTGCGCGATTGGCCGGCTGTTTATCCTACAGAGACAACTGCCCTCAGTTCCTCTACTGCTCGGTTAATTTTTTTCACGTATCTGCTTGCTTTCTTTGCCTGCACCTTATTTCACCTGTTTGATGTCACTTTATTTGATTTACGGGTGAATATTCTGGGGTGGTTATTGCTCTCAGCAATTGGTGGAATCGTTTATCAAAGAAAAGCAATTGTCACGAATTCCAATAATAAATTCAGGATTGGCACCTAACTGGGTCAATCCCAAGGCAACGGGTGCCGGTGGTTGAATCGTTACTTGTGTTGCCGGCACTGCCGCTAAAAATTTTAGGAACAGCGCAGAATCCCTAAGCTCGTTAAAATAGTTGAAAAGCATTCAACACTAAGCATGGTGGAGCTTCGGTGACTCAGAACAGGGCAAAGCGAAAAGATGAGTATCGAGTGGTGTACGATCGCACCGCCCTAGCGAATAGTTACTACACCCTGCTAGGGTTGCATCCTTCGGCGTCAGCCATAGAAATCCGGCGAGCGTATCGGGAATTAAGCAAGCGCTATCATCCGGATACAACGGACTTGCCGCCGGCTACGGCAAAGGAAAAATTCCAAAAACTGAACGAAGCCTATGCCACCCTCAGCAACCTAGAACGGCGGATGGCTTACGATCAAAAGATTCGCTACTCCAACATCCCCGTTATTCAGCCATCGGGTAACCTGAACCGCCCGATCAGCCAGTCTGGGAACCCGCAATACTCTTCGGCGTATCTAGACCCCACTGATCGCCCGCTTTCTGCCGGTGAAGTGTTTGCCCTGTTCATTCTGGGGATTACGTTTATTGGCTGTCTGTTATTAGCGATTGCTGTCGGCTTAACGCGGGGCGATGCAGCCTTGCAACCTATAGGGTTTAACAGCGAACTCAGACAAAAAATGCCGGCTCAAGAAATCACCTACGATGTGCCGATGTCCCAACCTTTTAATTCCTTAACAACCAAGCGTGAGAAGTAAAAAGCAGTTTTCTCACTTCTCACGTTATACGTCTGGAATTACTGCTATTATCTAACTCAACCCTTTAACCTTATGGCCATTCCACCCGCCGAGACTCCGCTGTACAACCATCCCCTCCCGGACATTGAGGACTGGCTACGCTCACAAGGATGCCAGCAAGACCGCAACCAGCTTCACTGCTGGCATCTGCAGCAAGCGAGCTGGGAAGCTGAACTCACCCTGGATATTGACCAGCTGACTGTGCGCTATCTTAATGCCGGTGAGGAGGGCCAAGATATTCAACGATCCTTTAAATACTCCCTCAGCCGCAGTGACATTGAAGCGGCGGTTTTCTCTGGGCCATAAAACTTTTGAATGCGTGAACTGTCCTGTACCTGCACAATTCACGCATTCAAAACTTACACTTTTCCAAAGCGGCGATCCCGCTGTTGGTAGGCACTCAGCGCCCGATGAAACTCTGCCCGATCAAAATCTGGCCACAGCGTTTCTGTGATGTAAAGTTCTGAGTAAGCCACCTGCCACAGCAAGAAATTGCTCAGGCGCATTTCACCGCTGGTGCGAATCAGCAAGTCGGGATCACAAATACCGGCAGTGTAGAGATGGCGCTCAAACAGAGCTTCATCAATTTGCTCGGGTTGAATTAAACCTTGCTGCACTTGCACCGCAATGGCTCGGCACGCCTGCAAAATTTCCTGCCGGCCTCCATAATTTGTAGCGACCGTAAACTGAATTCCCTGATTATGGCGAGTCTCATCGACTGACCGCTCAATCTCTGCGTGGAGCGTTCGCGGGAGCGCACTTAAATTTCCCACAAAATGAATCTGAACGTCTTCTTGCATCATTTCTCGTAACTCTTGCCGCAAGACGCGTTCAAACAGGGTCATCAAAAAATTAACCTCTTCTAGAGGCCGGCCCCAATTTTCTGTAGAAAATGCATAAGCAGTCAGCGCTTTAATTCCCCAGTCTCGACAGCAACGCAATAGATCCTTGAGTACATCGACCCCCCGCCGATGGCCCATAATTCGAGGTAGCCCCTGCCGCTTGGCCCAGCGGCCATTCCCATCCATAATCACTGCTACGTGTCTGGGCAGACGTTCTTGGTTAAGGTCAGCAGGTAACTCTTGTAAAACAGTTGGCTTAGCAGTCATTTTTTATCACCAGAAGCCGATGATGGAAGACGCAGAAAACGCGAAACAAGTGCCAATATCCGAGAACTTAGTATTCCCAACCGGCGCAAATTAGGAGCAACTGGTTCGCGCTCAACAGATTGAGAAAATCGAGCCTCTAGCAGTTCTTTCAGTTTACTGCTGGTTAAAGGTCGATTTAGTGTGCCCCTTTCCGCTAAGGAAATTGAGCCGGTTTCTTCAGATACAACGACACACAGGCAATTTTCGACACGTTCTGTAATTCCCATTGCCGCACGATGGCGCGTCCCTAGCTGTCGCGAAGCCGTGCGTTCAGAAAGTGGCAAAATCACGCCGGCTGCAACAATCCGAGAGGCCCGAATTAAAACGGCCCCATCGTGTAACAGTGTGCTTGTCTGAAAAATCGTCTGTAGCAGTTCCTTAGACACTTCTCCATTCAACTTCACTCCGGGCACGGAAAAATCCCGCTCATCAATTGGGCTGCCTGTTTCCAAAATCAACAAAGCACCCGTGCGGTTTTGGGAAAGTTCCTTCACCGCATCTACAATTTCATCAAGTACACTGTCGGTCTTGGGAATGGCTCCCCTCGACGGTTGGAACAGCTGTACAATTTCTCCCCGGCCCAGTTGTTCAAGGAACCGACGGAACTCGGACTGTAAAATTACAGCCATTGTCACCGCCGAGCCAATCACCAACTTTTCCAGGACAAAACTTAACAGCCTCAAATCCAAGCTGTTACTGACCGTTGTCGCCAGCATTAAGATAATTAATCCCCGCACCATCCACAGCGTGCGGCGCTCACCAATAATGACGAGCACCATATAAGTGAGGGCCAGAACCAACCCAATGTCAATAGGGCCTTTCAGCCATTGCGTCCAAAAGTCTATAAGGTGACGCAGCACGGACTGAGTCCAGCTAGGGTCGTGACCGGGACCCAAATTCATTGAACTATTAGCAAAGATTAGCAGATTTGTGCTTGAGACAGGCTCAGCAATGCTGAGTCCTTACAGCTTGATTCTATGCCAGCAGACATCCCTTGTGGCAGTCTTTTAAACCAGAACTTCTCTTCCATCTGATGCCACCTGCCCTTACAGAGAAAATTGTTACAGATGCAACAACCGGCCTGAAAATTAAGCGAGGTTTAACGACAACTAGAATCAGTGAGAAGTCAGAAGTGAGAGGAGGAAAATTTGTTTCTCGCTTCTGTGTTTCCTCAGGGATGCCCCGGCTTGTGGCTTAGCAGCCGGACATTTATTTTGCAAAGCCGATGAGTCTTTCTGGTAGCCGATCTTGACGGAGCAAGTCTTGGTAAGTTTCTCGCTGCAAGATGACGTTGGCTTCCCCCTCTCTGACCAAAACCGCTGCCGGTCGGGGCAGACGATTGTAGTTAGAGGCCATGCTGTAATTGTAAGCGCCGGTGCTCATCACCACCAAGACATCGCCCGGTTCTGCCGGCGGCAGTTGTGCGTTTTTAATCAGGATATCTCCCGATTCGCAGTGTTTGCCGGCCACCGTCACCGTCTCCGTCATGGGTGATCCCATCCGATTAGCGATCGCTGCCCGATAGAGAGATTGATAAGTAATCGGACGGGGATTATCTGACATTCCCCCATCAACTGCCAGATAAGTCCGAATTCCGGGGATCACTTTTTGATTTCCGACTGTATAAGCTGTGATACAAGCCGTTCCAATCAGTGAACGTCCAGGCTCACACAGCAGCTTGGGCAACGGCAACTGCTGAGCTTGGCATTCGCCGGCAATCGCTTCGCAAATTACCTTTGCCCAAGACTCGATGCTAGGGGGATCGTCCGATTCAGTATAGCGAATGCCCAACCCACCGCCGACATTTAATTCTGTCACCGGCAATTTGTACTCACCGGCTTTGACCAGCCATTGCACGAGAACCTTGGCCAAATCCTGATGCGGTTGGAGTTCAAAAATTTGGGAGCCAATGTGAGCGTGAATGCCAATACATGATATAAAAGACTGCTTGCTGACAAAGTTAAAAACTTCATCCACCCCATCGGGATCGAAGCCAAATTTGCTGTCTAAGTGGCCGGTGCGGATGTACTCGTGGGTGTGACACTCAATGCCAGGAGTCAGACGTAACATGATCTGCACCGGCATAAATGAGGCAGTTTGGGTGATTTCCGCCAGGGTGTGCAGTTCCAGCCAGTTATCCACCACAATGATGCAGCCGGTTTCAATGGCCAAGTTCAGTTCTGCGCGGGACTTATTGTTGCCGTGAAAATAAATTTTATCGGGACGAACGCCGGCACCCACGGCTGTGTGCAGTTCACCCCCAGAAACCACATCGATCCCCAAGCCTTCACTGTTGGCAATCGCGCAGACAGCCAAACAACTCCAAGCTTTAGACGCGTATACCACTTGAGATTCACCCGGATAGTAGCGGCTGAAAGCATCCCGGTACTGCCGGCAAGCCGTCCGCAGCGTTTCTTCATCCAAAATGTATAGTGGAGACCCAAAGCGCTCAATCAGCGTTGTCACATCACAGCCACCGATTTCCAAATGGTCTTGACTGTTAACTTTCGCTGTGATCGGCAACAGTTGTTGGTTCGGTGAGCGAGATTCTGAAGCACCAATCGTCTCTGGTAAATATTGATGTGCTGAATTTTCAGCCGCTACAGGGCGAGTAGATAGCATAATCCGATTCTTTATCCTTAGTTGAGTGAGGGAGCAGGTGCATTTCGGCTCTCAGTTGCGATTTCAAACTCCAAACATTTTACGAATTTTTGGCTAATCGAAAATCTTATTCTTGTTTCGAGTTTGACCGAGACAGTACAATTGAGTTTTGTGCGTTCTCAGCCATTTATCACTCGCTTCTGTGAATTTTTTGGAACTGAAACCGCTGACATCAGAGCTTTTGCCGGCAGTGGGAGAACTTGATCGGCTGTGTTTCGGGCAATTGTGGACAATCGATGCCTACCAGCGAGAAATAGACAGTCCTAACAGCGATTTACTGAGTTTATCCTTTGTCATAGATCATGACTCAGCCGCAACAGACAAAGAGCAAAAGACCAAGGGGAATAGACAAATTCTCCTGGGATTAGGTTGTCTGTGGGCAATTTTAGAAGAAGCGCACATCACAATTTTGGCCGTTCATCCTGAATATCGGCATCAGGGGTTTGGACAAGTATTGTTGCTGGGCTTACTGAAATCGGCAGTTAACCGGCATCTGGAATGGGCGACCCTAGAAGTAAGAAGTTCTAATCAACCCGCACTGTCTCTTTACCAAAAATTTGGGTTTCGCGAAGTCGGACGCCGCCGCCGCTACTACCAAGATACTGGCGAAGATGCTTTAATTCTCTGGCTTTCTGGTTTGCAACGCCCTGAATTTACCCAAACTTTAGCCAATTGGCATCAAGAAACTTCCGATCGTCTTTCCCGTAATGACTGGTCTATCAACTATCAGTAAGAAATTAACCTTTAAAGCAAAACCCCTCAAAAGACACTCACCCAAAAGAAGGAAATTTAAAATAAATTGGGCATTTGCCTTCAATCTTTTCAGTTTTGCCGGCTGCGATCCCCCTATATGTTGCAAGTGTGACAGCCGAATAAAATCCCTGTGCTAAAATCAGCGTACGGGCACGCAGCAGGTGATGGGAATAACGCCATGTTTGAACGCTTTACAGAAAAAGCCATAAAGGTGATTATGCTGGCCCAGGAGGAAGCACGTCGCCTGGGACATAACTTCGTGGGCACAGAACAAATCCTTCTGGGTTTGATCGGAGAAGGAACTGGTGTTGCCGCCAAAGTTCTTAAATCAATGGGCGTCAATCTCAAAGATGCTCGAATTGAAGTAGAAAAAATTATCGGCAGAGGTTCCGGCTTCGTCGCAGTTGAAATTCCTTTTACTCCAAGGGCCAAGCGCGTTCTAGAGCTATCTCTAGAAGAAGCTCGCCAACTCGGACATAATTATATTGGCACTGAACACCTGCTTTTAGGTTTAATCCGAGAAGGGGAAGGCGTAGCAGCCAGAGTGCTAGAAAACCTGGGAGTGGATCTGTCAAAAGTCCGGACGCAGGTCATTAGAATGCTGGGAGAGACGGCAGAAGTCACCCCAGGCGCGTCTCAGGGGCGCACCAAAACGCCAACACTTGATGAGTTTGGTTCTAACCTGACCCAAATGGCCGCTGACGGCAAACTTGACCCAGTGGTGGGCCGGCAAAAAGAAATTGAACGGGTGATTCAAATTCTTGGTCGCCGTACTAAGAATAACCCTGTGTTAATCGGGGAACCCGGAGTCGGTAAAACTGCCATCGCTGAAGGTCTGGCTCAGAGGATTGCTAATAACGATATTCCCGACATTCTCGAAGACAAGCGGGTTGTGACCCTAGACATTGGCTTGCTGGTAGCCGGCACAAAGTATCGTGGGGAATTTGAGGAACGCCTCAAGAAAATCATGGATGAGATCCGCTCTGCCGGCAATGTCATCCTGGTAATTGACGAGGTGCATACCCTAATCGGAGCCGGGGCCGCAGAAGGGGCCATCGACGCCGCAAACATTCTTAAGCCGGCATTGGCTAGAGGTGAATTGCAGTGCATTGGGGCAACCACCTTAGATGAATACCGCAAGCACATTGAGCGGGATGCTGCCTTAGAACGCCGCTTCCAGCCGGTGATGGTGGGCGAACCAACCGTTGACGAAACCATTGAAATTCTCTACGGGTTGCGTGATCGCTACGAGCAACACCACAAGCTCAAGATTTCCGACGCTGCCCTAGAAGCAGCCGCCAAGCTCTCTGATCGCTACATTAGTGATCGCTACTTGCCCGATAAAGCGATTGACTTAGTAGATGAAGCCGGTTCAAGAGTGCGGTTAATCAACTCCCAACTGCCCCCGGCGGCCAAGGAACTTGATAAAGAACTGCGGCAAGTTCTGAAAGAGAAAGACGATGCCGTCCGCTCTCAAGACTTTGACCGAGCCGGCGAATTGCGTGATCGCGAAATGGAAATCAAAACAGAAATCCGCGCGATTGCTAACAGCAAAAAGACCGAGTCTCCCAAGAGCGAAGATGCCTCGCCGGTTGTTACCGAAGAAGACATCGCCCAAATTGTTGCCAGTTGGACAGGCGTGCCGGTGAATAAACTCACCGAATCCGAATCCGAGAAACTGCTGCACATGGAAGACACCCTGCACCAGCGTCTCATCGGTCAGGAAGAAGCCGTCAAAGCCGTCTCTCGTGCCATTCGCCGTGCCCGTGTTGGTTTGAAGAACCCCAACCGGCCCATCGCCAGCTTTATCTTCTCCGGCCCTACCGGCGTTGGTAAAACCGAGCTGACCAAAGCCTTGGCTACCTACTTCTTCGGTTCGGAAGAGGCCATGATTCGGCTCGATATGTCGGAATACATGGAACGTCATACCGTCTCCAAACTGATCGGTTCGCCCCCTGGCTATGTTGGTTACAACGAAGGTGGCCAGCTAACCGAAGCTGTACGCCGGCGTCCTTACACCGTGGTGCTGTTTGACGAAATCGAAAAAGCTCACCCCGATGTCTTCAATATGCTATTGCAAATCCTTGAAGACGGACGCCTTACTGATGCTAAAGGCCGCACGGTGGACTTCAAGAACACCTTGCTGATCATGACCTCCAACATCGGTTCTAAGGTGATTGAGAAAGGCGGCGGCGGATTGGGCTTTGAGTTCTCTGAGAATCAATCGGATGCTCAATACACCCGCATTCGCTCTCTGGTTAACGAAGAACTTAAGAACTACTTCCGCCCAGAGTTTCTCAACCGTCTTGATGAAATCATCGTCTTCCGCCAGCTGAATATGGACGAAATCAAGGAAATCGCCGATATCATGCTGGGTGAAGTATTCAAGCGCCTGACTGAGAAAGGCATCACCTTGGAAGTGACCGAACGCTTTAAAGAGCGCTTGGTACAAGAAGGCTATAACCAAAGCTACGGTGCCAGACCCCTGCGCCGCGCGATTATGCGCCTGCTAGAAGACGTTTTGGCAGAGGAAATCCTGTCAGCACGCATCAAAGAAGGCGACACTGCCACCATTGATGTCGATGATGACGGTCAAGTGAAGGTTGTGCTGGGTCAAAAGCGGGAACTGCTTCCCCAAGCCGCTGAAATGTAACATTGCCGGTGGCTGTTTCTTCAGCACTTAGCGATTTGAATCAATAAAAAGCGGTAGAGATGAATCTTCTCTACCGCCTTTTTATATGGGTTGTGGTTGCTTCCAGCTTGTCGCTTGATGGATAGGAGCGCAATTCAGGCTAAAATGCCAGAGCTGCTGGGTGCTGTCTGCAACAAAGGCCGGCCCAAAAAGTTTAGGCACACCTTCACAGAACGGGAGTAACCTTAAGGGAGGACTCGATGGCATTTGATGAAAAAAATTGGGAAACTTCTCCACTTTGGGTGCGAGTGTGGCGCAAGCAGCGCGAAAATATTCAGATTTTAGTCATTGCGTTAGTTTTAGCCTTTTCGATCCGCACGTTTGTGGCAGAACCGCGCTATATCCCGTCAGATTCAATGGTGCCAACTCTGCTAATGGGCGATCGCCTCGTCGTGGAAAAAATTTCTTATCACTTTCGGCCACCAACTACTGGCGATATTATTGTCTTTGCTCCACCCCTAGCGCTGCAAAAAGATGGGTACGACAAAGATCAAGCTTTTATTAAACGAGTGATCGGTGAACCGGGTCAAATCCTTAAGATCCAAGATGGCCAAGTTTACCTGAATGACTCTCCCTTAAAGGAAGACTACATTGCACAACCGCCGGACTATAACTGGGGACCCCAAACGGTTCCTGAGAATGAATTCTTTGTCATGGGAGATAACCGTAATAACAGTAACGACTCTCATATTTGGGGGTTTCTGCCAAAACAAAATATTATTGGCCGTGCTTGGCTTCGCTTTTGGCCTTTCAGCCGGCTTGGTCGAGTTTAATCAGTTGGGTTTATAAACTTAAGCAATGTGAAGGTCAACCTTATAAAGAAACATCCTCAATGAAACATTTGCTTTTTTTTGAGTGGAGAAGTGCGATATGCTCACCTTTAGACATTTAGCTTGAGTGTTGAGAAGTAGGGCTTTCCACACCCGCTCAGTTGAACCAAAACCTGGCACTGCACTAGAATAAGACTAGGAAAATTCAGCTACAGCGGGACTTCCCACCTAGTCATTAAGTCAATTGGGTGGACTTAGCAATGGGATTTTTTGATTCAGACATCGTTCAGCAAGAAGCCAAGCAGTTGTTTGAGGACTATCAAGCTCTCATACAACTGGGAGGTAACTATGGCAAATTTGACCGAGAGGGCAAAAAGCTCTACATCGATCAAATGGAAGTTATGATGGAGCGCTATCGCATTTTTATGAAGCGCTTTGAATTGTCAGAAGACTTCATGGCTCAAATGACAGTAGAGCAGCTGAAGACTCAGCTAAATCAATTTGGCATGACGCCTCAGCAAATGTTTGATCAGATGCACTTTACCTTAGAGCGGATGAAGGCCGAGCTGGAAAAGCAAACCTAAAGATTTTAGATTTTAGATTGGGGCTAAGCGCTTGAACCCAACGACTGTTGGCAGTAAGGTATATCCTCTAATCCAAAATCTAAAATCCCCAATCCAGGTACCTTTAATTTGGGGAGGGTGGCTCAAAGTCGGAAGCAGGTCTGAAGTATTGTACCGGCTCATTTCGGAGTGCTTGCTGCATAAAATCACGCCATACCGGCGCGACAAATCCGCCACCTGTTGATCCTGATACTAAGGGAGTGTAATCATCATTCCCTACCCAAACCGCAACAGACAGCTGCGGCACATATCCGACAAACCAAATATCCCGTTCAGAAGAAGTCGTACCCGTTTTACCCGCTGCCGGTCGTCCAATTTGGGCTGAAGTTGCCGTTCCCTGGGAAATTACCCCTTGCAAGGCACTGTTTACAGAAGCCGATGCCCACGGATCGAGGACTAGCTTGGGCTTCGGCGTATTATCTAGCAACACATTGCCGCTGCTGTCCGTTACTTGAACAATAAAGGTGGTGTCCGAATGCCAGCCATTATTGGCAAAAGTAGCAAACGCACCAGCCATTTCCAGGGGAGTCAAATCCACAGAACCTAGGGGCAAAGAAACCACCGGCTCAATCGGACTTTTAATGCCCAGAATCCGGCAAACCTCAATCACCTTATTTAGCCCTACATCTTGGCCGATCTTGACAGCCGGCACATTAAGTGAGACTTCCAGCGCCCTACGAATGCTGACTGCACCTGAGTAGCCGCCGCCATAGTTTCTGGGGGAATAATACTCATAACCATCTGGATAGCTTACCGGCGAGTCATATACGACGGACTCTGGGCCATATCTGCCGCTGGCAAAAGCCGTGTAGTAAACAAACGGCTTAAATGCCGATCCAGGTTGGCGTTGGGCTTGGACGGCACGGTTGTATTGGCTTTTCCCGTAATCAACGCCCCCCACCATCGCCTTCACAAAGTGAGTACGGGGGTCAACTGCCACCAAAGCCATTTGGTCAGCATAAACTTGGTAGTAAAGCCGGTCGTGCCAGGTGCGTACCGTTTCTTCCGCTATGCGCTGGAGTTTGAGGTCAATCGTGGTTTGAACCCGCATCCCCCCTTTCACAACCGCATCCCGGCCAAAGCGCTTCGTTAACTCTTGTACCACCGCCTGGGTGACATAAGGCACCTTACTACCTGGAAACGAGGTAATCTTCCCGATTCCGAGCGGTTGTTTGCGGGCATCAGCTTCCTCTTCAGCCGTGATCCATTTCAGCTCTTTCATCCGATTCAGGACAACAGCCTGACGCTGTTTGGCCCGCTGATAGCTGACAAAAGGACTGTAATCTTCTGGTGCCTGAACTAGGCCGGCCATCATCGCCGCTTCTGCCAAATTTAACTTAGAAGCAGATTTATTAAAATAACTGCGGGAGGCTGTTTCAACCCCGTATAAGTTGTGACCCCAATAAACCTGATTTAGGTAGAGTTCTAAAATTTGGTCTTTCTTAAAAATTTGCTCTAGACGGATAGCCAGCACAGCTTCAGCGGCTTTGCGGCTGACAGCCTGTTTGGGAGAAAGGAAAAGATTTTTCACCAGCTGCATGGTGATGGTTGAACCGCCTTCAACCGTTTTACCCTCTTCCAAGTTTTTCACAAAAGCACGCAATACCCCGCCTGGGTTAAGACCGTGGTGAGAGTAGAAGTGGCTATCTTCTATCGCTAAAATTGCCCGCTTGAGGTCCGGAGAGATTTTGTTGAGCGGCACCACTTCGCGATTTGCTTCATCATGGATACTGGTCAGCTGGGTGCCATTAATATCGTAGATGTGAGTGGTTTCCGTGGGCGTATAGTTGCGTAAAACTCTCACATCTGGCAGGTTCCGGAAGCTGATCGCCAAGCCAACCAGTCCCCCGGCTACCACGGAACTGGCCAGCATTGTAATACCAAGCAGGGTTCCTGCTGTTACTTTGCTGACACCCTGAACAAAATCAAATACTGGTGCTGGGTTTTTCGGTTGTTCTTGTCTAATTGTGTTAGTTGACACGGCGATTTCACGTCCTCAACGAAAAAGGCTTAATCTGAAAAGCTTGTGTGGGCGAGATGTTCTCCAGAGATTTTAGTTTGAGTTGCACTCCCTACCGGCAGTCAAACCAGGCTTCCCCCTGTTGTAGTAATTTCACCACTGCCACTAGAGCCATCAGGACAGAAAAGGGTGCAGATTAACCTTACTCTATAAATTGAAAAGTGCGTCAAGACACACTCCAAAGTTTTCCAGGCCAGCATGGATATTTCTGCAACTTTTGCATATAGTAATCTGGCTGTTGGACTTTTTAAAGGTTAGGGAGCTGGGGGAAAACTCGTTCTGTTCCCTAATAACTGCTATATCCAAAGGATTTTTATTTCAGTGAGTGTAACCAATCAAGTTGTGGATTTGCAAACTCAGCCTTCAGACAAACCGCACAGCGAAGTGCTTAGCGCTCACTCATCTCCCCAAAGTGGGGGGAGTGAGGGGGGGGCGACTCAAGACGTTTCCTGGCTGCGGCGGGGTGTGAGCGAAATTTTTCCCGATGCGCCAAATTCTGAGAATTCTGACGAAAATCTGATACGCCGGCTTAGCGGTTCCCAGCCTTTGCGGGTGAAGTTCGGGATTGACGCCACCGGCGCTGATATTCATCTGGGTCACAGTATTCCGATGCGTAAGCTTCGAGCTTTCCAAGATGCCGGTCACACTGCGGTGCTAATAATAGGAGATTTTACCGCTAGAATTGGCGATCCGACCGGCAAATCGGAAGTGCGTCAGCAACTCAGTGTTGAGCAAGTCCACCAAAATGCCCAAACTTATCTCAGCCAAGTGCGGCCAATTCTGGATTTTGAAACACCAGGCCGCTTAGAAATTCGTTATAACTCAGAATGGTTGTCTAAGCTGGAGCTGGCCCAAACGATGGATTTGCTAGCCACCATGACTGTTGGCCAAATGCTGGCCAAAGAAGGATTTGCTGAACGCTACGAGAAAGAAAACCCGATTTACATCCATGAATTTCTCTACCCCTTAATGCAAGGCTATGATTCCGTGGCTGTGGAAGCTGACGTAGAACTGGGAGGAAGTGACCAAAAATTTAATATTGCGGTGGGGCGAGACCTGCAACGACATTTTGGCCAAAAGCCTCAATTTGGCTTGCTAATGCCGATTTTGTTGGGAACTGATGGCGTTCAAAAAATGTCCAAGTCCCTCGGCAACTATGTGGCCTTATCCGAAGACCCCTTGACCATGTATTCTAAGCTCGAAAAAATTCCTGATCGGCAGATCGAGCCATATTTTGAGTTATTAACAAATTTACCGCTTAATGAGTTACCAGAAAATCCCCGCGAACGCCAAAAACTTCTCGCCTTGGATATTGTCACTCAGTATCACGGCGCAGAAGCCGCCCAGCAAGCTCAGCAAGCAGCGCTAACCTTAGTTCAAGGAGATGCCAAGCAGGCTGATGCTGTCCCGGAATTCTCGTTAGGGTCGGTGCAGTTTCCGGCAAAACTGTTTTATATCCTCAGTGCCAGTGGGCTGTGCCCAACGGGTAACGATGCCCGCCGGCAGATTCAAGGGGGGGCTGTACGGCTGGATGGTGAGCGCGTTGAAGATATTGACCGGGCCTTCGAGCAGCAGGCTGAGCTGTATGGTAAGGTTTTGCAAGTTGGGAAAAAGAAGTTTGTGCGGTTAGTTCCGTAATCGGGCATAGGGCATAGCGCAAGGCTTCGCCAACCTAAAGGTAGGGGCATTGGTCTTATCCATAAGCTCTACAGTTGCAGCCATGCCCCAAGCCCGAAATGTAGCAGTAAAAAGTCAAATGGTATCAGTATCAGACCGTATTATTGTTCCGTTAGATGTGCCGGCAGAGGAGGCGGCGATAGCGCTGGTTGACTCGCTGCCTTTAGTATCTTTTTGGAAAGTTGGGCTAGAGCTTTTTGTCAGCGCCGGCCCTAGTATTTTGTCTAAGTTAAAAGACCGACAAAAGCGGATTTTTCTTGATTTAAAGTTTCACGACATCCCAAATACAGTTGCCGGTGCTTGTCGGGCGGCAGGGAGTTATGGGGTGGATTTACTGACAGTTCACGCCAGTGCCGGTCGTCAGGCGCTAAAGGCGGCGCAAGCGGCTGTAGAGGAAGGTGCCGCTGCAACGGGGCAGCAACCGGCTAATGTCATTGCAATTACTCTGCTAACGAGTCTGTCGTCGCGGGATTTGGCGTTCGATTTAAAAGTGCCTTTGGAATTGCCAGAGTATGCTTTGCAGATGGCGATTTTAGCCCAAGAAAGTGGTCTAGCCGGCGCGGTTTGCTCACCCCAAGAAGTGGAAAATCTCAGGCAAGTTTGTGGGGATGATTTTCTATTAGTTTGTCCGGGGGTTCGTCCTGTTTGGGCAGAGGCGGGCGATCAGCGGCGATCAATGACGCCAAAGGATGCTGTGGCTGCCGGTGCCGATTATCTCGTGATCGGGCGTCCGATTACTGCCTCTGTTGATCCGGCTGCTGCTTTTGAGCGAATTTGTGAAGAAATTTCGGCGATTGTGTAACCGGCTGCCGGTGGAAAAGATAATTGCTAGAAAGCAAAATGCTAAAGGGAAGAGAAAGATGTCCTTTCTTTTGCCTTTTTATTGTTTACTGTTTACTTGTAATCTCCAATCAACCTTTGCCGCCGAATTCATCAGCAAAAAGCCACAAACTCCGTCTGCAAATTCCAATCTTGTTTGCCCAACTGAGTTGGAACCACTAGTTGAGCAAATGTTGATAGATTTACCGAGTTATGCAAATCGCGTGATTCAGCGATCTCGCAGCGTGGGAGTGACAGAGGGGCTGAGTTATGTGATTATAGCGGGAATTCCAGAGTATGAACCTTTACCGCTTGGCCCCGGACGTTCTCCTAAAAGCGCTTCCTCAGATATGGGTGAGCCGGTAGAGCAATCTTCTGATGAACCCCGCCAAGTTTTTATTAGTACCCTTGAGCGGAATTATGCCACCGGCACGTTGGTGGAATTACAGCATTATCACTGGCTGTTTTTGACAAGAACTGCGAGTGGTTGGCGCTTGGCGATGATGTTTTCCCGACTGGGTACTTATCCGGCAGGAAAACCGCCCCTACCGCCACGAGATAGCAGTACCGGCGTTATTGCTCAGGCTGTTAATACTTGGTTGCGGGACTGCCGTGCCGGTGTCATCCGATAACTGATTGTAGCGGCTAATCGCGCGAGTAAGCGGGGGCAAGCGGGCAAGGGGGAAAAAGAACGACAGATCTTCCTAACTTTATGCCGGCCCGTAACTAAAAAACCCTATTTTTACTCGAATTCGGTTTGATAAAGGATTGTGAAGAGAGCTTTTACAAAAGAAGTCAATTTTTAATTGTAATTACTTACTCATATTATACCTTAAATTATAATTTAAATCTTAACCATTGGAAAAACTCTATGGTATGCATTATTTTTTAGAGGGGTTCATCCAGAACTTCATCATACTTATGGAATACTCCTGCTGATTTTAAA
Source organism: Microcoleus sp. FACHB-672 (assembly GCF_014695725.1). Lineage (NCBI taxonomy): Bacteria > Bacillati > Cyanobacteriota > Cyanophyceae > Oscillatoriales > Microcoleaceae > Microcoleus > Microcoleus sp. FACHB-672. Next base: position 433,223 of record NZ_JACJOU010000019.1, read on the forward strand.
GATTGAGTAAAAATCCCTGTAAACCCTGGTAGAGCAAGCGTGTCGGGGACTAGGATAGTCGTGTGTAAATCAGCGAGATATATTTTACAGATATAGGCGAAGGCTTGAGTCGGGTATTAGAGATTTAAGGAATTGCTTAGGAACGGGACACCTCCCAAATATGGCTTTGATCTATTTACACACCGGCTGCAACAGCAATTATGTAGGGGGGAACTTATATGAACTTTCATTCCACATTAAAAGGTATTTACTTAGCGATAGGTTTAGTTGTTGCTGCTTGCACGACTGCTCAAGCGGCAAGTTTTACAACGAACTTTACGGCAGTTGATGGAGCAGAAGGTAATATTTGGCTAAATTCTATTACACAAAATCAAGCTACGATTGATCGGTTTTTACTGGTTAACAATGCAAAAATTCTTTTGAATACACCGATCACAAATAAGCAATCAGGCGATACGAGCAACCCAGAAACAGCCGGCACCAACAATAACACGGGTGGAGCAAGCACAGATAAAGGTGATAAAGCGAGTGCGCTGATGCCGACATCTGGACTAAATGATCCAACCGGCGCAGAAATTGCAGCTTACTTAGGAAACCTCAATCTCAACAATATTATTGATACTGAGGAACAAGGTGCGATTAGTATGAACCTGTTCTTTAATAAAACTGTTCGTGCGGATAAATCGGGGTTGGATAACCTGTTTTTCTGGGAAAGAGGAAGGAATAGCGATTTAGGTGTTCAGGCGATTGATGCATCGGGCAAGTTGATCGGGAATTTTGTCAAGCTCAATCGGGCAGATCAAACGCTGGCAGACTATAGCATTGATACATTAGAAATTAATGCAGCTCATATTGTCGGAAGTTGGGGGCTAAGCTTGCAGCAGCTTGGGGTGACTTCTTTGAATGGGATTCGGGTGACAGCAGATAGCAGTTATAATGGGCCGGATTTTAAATTAGTCGCTAGACAAGTTCCTGAACCGGCTTCTATGGTTGGTTTAGGTGCGGTTGCCGGGATGATGCTGATTTCTCGTCGGCGTCAGGTGAGTAAGCACAGCTAATTGATGGGCATGAGGCGGGGAGGATTTGGGGATTGGGGGTTTGGAAGGCACTAAATAGCAGAAAATGCCAAAAGAGTGCCGGCAACAAGAAAATCTAAACGGATGAATTGTGGATTTCATCCAACTTGGCACGCACTGCTTGGATATCTTGCCACATCAGCCATTTGGGACTGCCTTGTTCACGCGCAGGATTTCGCAGCAGATAAGCCGGGTGAAAAATAGGCATACACAGTCGCGACTCCCATTCGATCCATGTGCCGCGAATTTTGGTAATTCCTCGCTTATCGCCGGTTACTCCTTTGACAGCAGTTGCGCCGGTGAGCAGAATAATTTTTGGGTTAACTAGGCGAATTTGTTCGAGCAGGTAAGGTTTGCACGCAGCAATTTCTGCCGGCGTAGGGACACGGTTATCCGGAGGCCGGCATTTTACCATATTGCAAATATAAATATCTCGTTCTGTCTCTAAGCCCACAGAGGCAAGTATTTTATCTAACAATTGACCGGATTTTCCCACAAAAGGCAAGCCGGTTTCGTCTTCGTTTTGCCCTGGTGCTTCTCCGATAATCATAATCGGCGCTTGCAAATTGCCACGTCCAACGACTGCATGGGTACGAGTCTTTCCTAAATCGCAGCGATAACACTCATTGCAGTGTTTCGCCAGGGGTGCCATTGTTTGATAAGTGCCTGGAGAAATGGGGATTTTGGCGCTTGTGGGAATTAAGTCTTGCTGGAAAAACCCAGACGCACCGGCTTCGCCATCGCGTGATAGATCGAACAGGTTGAGCTGGTCTTCGTTGGACATAGCGCTGGAGAATTTTACTTTTAGACTCTAAATTTTAGATGAATTAGGATGCTAGAGCATCTGCCGGTCGAAGTGCAGGGCGAAAATCAGCGAATATAGAGGCAAGAGTTACCGTGTGGCTGGAGGGATCAATGTCACCTTCCCCATTGTTTTGCGATCGTGTTGATGCCGGCGAAAAGCTGGCGCAGCTGGTTGTTTCTGAATTTAATCGTGCTGAAATAGGGTCTAAAACGATTGTTTACGCCCTACCGAGAGGCGGGTTGCCGGTGGCTGCGCCGATAGCGCGTCTCCTCAAGTGCCCGTTAGATGTTATTTTGGCCAAAAAAATTACCCTGCCAGAAAATCCAGAACTGGCCATCGGGGCTGTCACAGCAGATGGCCATGTACTTTGGTCGGCCCAACGTGGCATCCGCCGGCTAGACTTTAAGCTGCGAGAAACTGCGCTGCTTCAGGCTCAAACAAAAGCCCAAGATCAGCTGGCCGATCTCGCCCCTGCACAGCCTGGGGTGAGTGCTCAGGGGGCAATTGCAATTTTAGTTGACGACGGCATTGCCACCGGCATGACGATGGCAACAGCAGCTCAAGCTTTGAGAGCACAGCAGCCGGCAGCGATTTGGATCTGTGCGCCGGTAGCGCCACCAGATTTACTGGAATCTCTGCATGAATGGGGAGATCACGTCATCTTACTGGCTACACCTCAGCCGTTTCTGAGTGTCAGCCGATTTTACGTCGAGTTTCCCCAAGTTGAAATGGCAGAAGCCTTGATCTGCCTGCAACAGCACCACGCTTGGCTGTCAGATCCATAAACGTTAAGGGCAAAGCGTTTGCTGCAATCAGTGATAAATCGTACTAAAGATTGATTACCTAAATGCTTTGTCCCTCCATAATTGGGAGGCTCCCATAAGGAAGCTAGAATGATGACTAAAAAAGTGGTTTGTCTGGCGGGCTTTCCAGATTACCCAATTTTTCAATGCTGTTAGCTGATAATTGATCAATGAGACTGTGGCAATTTTGGTGTCAGACTTTAATTTTATCGAGCCAACAAAATCCACCTCGGTTTGTTGAGATGGTGATGTTAATGTTGGCAATGGCTCTACTTTTGTTCTGGGGTCTGACTGATAGCTGGCCATTCCTGGTGTTGAGTTTGAGCTATGTAGCCGGCTCATCTGTTTCAATTTTAATTAGGCAGACAGTTACGCCTTCCACCTATCCCCAAGTAGTTCAATGGACAGCACTTCTCTTGTTAATTATGAGCCTGTATAGTATTGCTGACTTAGCCGGCCACTTGTAATTACCTAGCCCTTCACTTTTGCTGAATAGGGCTTGTCATTGAAATGTTGCACGTAGGCGACGAAATTTGTGTAAAACTAAATTGCAAATTTAAAAAGTTTTTTTATACCACTCATGCTTGATCAAACTCTACCGGCAGTTCTTTTAAAGATTTTAGAAAATAACTCCGAACCGGAGGCCGTTTTTTCCGCTTTAATGCCGGCTTTAGGCGAAGTCTTGCAAAGTGATCGTTGCTTTCTTTATCTGCGCGATCCCCATACACGTCTTGGCAAAGTTTCTTACTGCTGGTGCCGCACTCCAGAATTTCCAGAAATCTTCGATGCTGATTGGAAACCCGAACCCGAATCTTTAGCCAAAGAAGATCCGCTGTTTGCAGCAGCGTTGCGAACCGAACCGTCAATTTTTGTTGAGGATGTGGAAACCGCAAATCCAAAAATTGTTAATAAAGCTTTTGAACACAAAACCTTTGGACACAAAGCGTTAATTCATGCTCACTTATGCTTTGACAATCAGTTGTGGGGAATTTTACAACCTTGTGTATTTAATCAGCCAAGAATCTGGAATGATTTTGACCGATTTGTGATTTCCCATGTAACCGAAAAGATTACACCGCTGGCTGTTGCTTATATGAAGGCGGTGAAAATTTGAGCCAGAAAACGTATTTTAAATAGGTGAAGATTTTCCAGATTCGTGAAGAATTAAACGATTTCCAATAGGATCGTACGCGTAGATTTCTCTGCCGTGGGAAGCCGTTAAAATATCACCTGCCGGCGGATATCCCAAAGCGGACAAATGAGAAATTGCCGATTCTAAGTCATTAACTTCTAGACACAAACTCAAGCAGCCTTTAGAAGTATTGACAAATTCTGACAAGTGGGATTCTTTTGGTTGAAAAATCCCCAATCGCAATCCGGGAAGTTGAAACTCGCCATAGACATTCGGAATATAGGGGTCTGGTGCTTGAGCGAGTAATTGCCGGTAAAATTGCACCAACTTTTCTGAATTAGGAGCGGCGAGGGTGACAAGCGCACCCTGACATTGAAAACCCATCGGCTAATGCGGATTTCGCTGAGAAATTGCGTGTCTAAATTGTCCTTTGTGCTTTGTCATTTGCCTTTGTGACGGACAAATAACAAAGTACAAAAACAATCTAACTTTTAAAGTTTAAACTCGCTAGAACCATTAGAGGGAGCCTCTACGGTGCTTTTAGCTTGAGCGCGCTGCTCCCGTTTTTTCCGATCGGCGCTAAGGACATCCGCGAGGACAATCCGTGCCTGGGCCATTTTTTCCAAATTACTGCGGTACAGTTCTAAGTCTTTCTGTAATTTGTCTGCCGGCAGATGGAGGGCTTCACAGATTTTTTGCTGTGCCTCAACCCGCTGTTTGTCGTCTTTGACTAGATCTGGGCTAGCCAGTTCTAGGAGGGTGAATAACCCAATGGCAAATAGACGGCTGTACTTAAAGTGGGAATTGTGGGCAATCCCTAGCAGATGCTCTTGTAAGTCACCTGCTTCTGCCGGCAGCGAGGATTGGCTCAGCCAAGCCACTAATTCGCTTGGCGACAGCCGAGAAACGAATTCCTGTAAGCGCTGGCCGTCGTGTTGATATCTCTGCGGATCGTCTTCTAAGGCTTGACAGATCGCATTAAAAATGGAGGGTTTGTCTTGTTCGGGTATGTACCCTTGCATGAACCGCTCAAAGGAGGAAACAACGCCTAGGGCGTAGATGGGATCATAGCGAAAGTCTACATTGACGGAAAGCAAATGCATTTCCACCATGAGTTCTTCAACCACCCGCCGATAAATTGAGTTGATCGGACGGGTGTGAAGATTGTAGAAAGATCGCTTGGTATCTGAAACAGTGCGAACGTTATTCACAGACAAACTTAAAGGGCAACTTAACTTTATTGTCTCGCGCTTGTGACACGTTTGCCAAGGCAGGCTGTACCAATGTGGGATGCCGATCCCTTATTGCTGGTGGTTGTAGGGCAATATGGCAGCCAGAACAAATGATTGAATGCAATATTGCTATTACATTCGCCTTGGTATAATTCGTGCTGAATGGTGGCTAATGGCTGCCATGCGATGTTCGGTAATTTCATCCCGCCTATGACATTCTCTCCCGAACTTACCGCCCTGGCGCGTTATCTTGCTGGTGAATTTGACAATCAAGCTCAAGCATTTGCGGAACCGGCTTGGTATGTCCACCTGCGCCTGTGGCAGCGGCCGGTGCCGGCGAACTTATTTTCCGAAGATAGTATTACTTTATTTGCAGAACAAGCGAATATTGTGAGCTTGGATCAGCCCTATCGCCAGCGTGTGATGGAGTTGCAGTCTGTGGGGAGCGGTTCCCAGACCCAACTACAGGTGCGGTACTATATGCTCAAAGACCGTACTGCTTTTCAAGGGTGCGGTCGCAACCGGGATTTATTGAGCCGGCTGACCCCGGCAGAACTTGAATTTCTTCCTGGCTGCACGCTAACTGTCACGCAACAGTCTCTTGCTGCCGGTGGTTATCACTTTGGCGCATCTTTGCCGGCAGACGCCCGCTGCTGCTTTACCTATCAAGGAGAAACTCGCCAAGTATCCCTCGGTTTTGAGGCGACACCGACGCAATTTCTTACCTACGACAAAGGAATCGATCCAGCGACGGGCAAGGCTTTATGGGGGGCAATTCTTGGCCCCTTTCGTTTTACTAAATCCCAAGATTTTTCAGATGAACTACCCCTTTAAGGAAGGGTTGCCGGCTCACGGCTTGCCGGCGCATCTGAATGGCTCACTTAATTAAATGCACCCCTGTAGGCACACAAGCCAAAAGCTCCACTCAGGCGAGTGAAGACAAATTTACGGATGTTAAGTTAAGTCGCTCAGTAGCTGTCAAGAGTTAACTCGCTACGGAATTACGAGGCACTCCTTCCAGTGCGTCTTCTTCCGTTTCAAAAATTTCAAAGACAGAATCCATCATGGTGACTTCAAATACCAGTTTGGCCTCTGGATGGACATTACAAATCCGGAAACTGCCTTTGACTTTGTCGGCATCGCGCATACCGGCCACCAGTGAGGTTAAACCAGAACTATCAATGAAATTTACTTGACCCAAATTCACAACTATATGGCGGCTGAGTTTTGAAATACACTCTTGCAACTTTAAACGGAATTGCCAGGCCGTCGTGATGTCTAAGCGCCCTGTGGGTGCCAAGACAATGACTGTTGTGCCGTCCTGGGTCGTGTGTGTTTTTTGCTCTATATGAATCACGGCCCTTCCCCTCGAAACTATAGATTGTCGGGTCGATCTTGACAAAGATCGGTATTCGTGCTCAAACGTTTTAACGGGAGACAGAATCCGCCTTAATTAAAGCTTGTCTTGGCTTTTGTTCGAGCTTAATCGCCAATGCTAACCCTAAAGTTTATCTGCAATGGCTTCTGTTGTAGCTTAGCTTATTTTCGACCGGCAACAAATAGTTAGGAAAAGAAACGCGACTGGGCGGTAAATCGCCCAGCTCATAAATTCTCTAACTATTCAAAGCATCTGGCGTCCAGTTCGCCCAGTCTTGCGGCTTTAAGAAAATTTCATAGAGTTCGGCTTCCGGAGTCTTAGGTTCGGGTTGATAGCCATATTCCCAACGCACCAAAGGCGGCAAAGACATGAGAATTGATTCGGTGCGTCCATTGGTTTGTAAGCCAAAGATAGTGCCCCGGTCGTAGACGAGGTTAAATTCAACATATCGTCCCCGTCGATACAGCTGGAAATTGCGTTCGCGATCTCCATATTCCTTCGACCGCCGCCGTTCCACAATCGGCGTATAAGCAGGTAAAAAGGCCCGACCACAAGATTGCACAAAACCAAACAAGTCTTCCCAACTGCGTTGAGTCGGCATCCCGATGTGATTGCTGTACTCGGCTGCTGGGCCATTCGCATCAGGGCCACGATACAGATGTCCTTGGCCATCTTGGTAGTCAAAAAAGATGCCGCCAACGCCCCGCATTTCCTGCCGATGCTTTAAATAGAAATATTCATCACACCAGCGCTTAAACACCGGGTAATACTCCCCGTGATGCGCGTCGCAAGCTTGCTTAAACGTGTTGTGGAAATGGGCTGCATCTTCTGCAAAAGGATAGTAGGGCGTCAAATCTGCCCCACCGCCAAACCACCACACCGGGCCAGCCTCAAAGTAGCGATAGTTGAGGTGTACGGTCGGGATGTAGGGACTGCGCGGATGCAAAACCATTGAGGTGCCGGTGGCGTAGAACGGGTGACCGGCTGCCTCTGGGCGTTGCGCCAAAATCGAAGGCGGCAGATGAGAACCCCAAACTTCAGAAAAATTAACACCGCCCTGTTCAAAAACTGCCCCCTCGCGCATAACGCGAGAACGACCGCCGCCGCCTTCTGGGCGTTCCCACGAATCCTCTTGAAACGTGCCGGTGCCATCCACCTGTTCCAAACCCTGACAGATTTCATCTTGTAGCTGTTTCATAAACTGGCTGATTCGGGATTGGGAATCAGCAGGGGGCAAAAATTGGGATGCGGTAGCCTCGGAGGGGGAAAAAGCAGTCATAAATTTCAATGCTAATGTCGTTTCGCGAATTCAAGATAGTGAGAGCGGCCAATCATCTCAATCGTTAGACTGTTTAGCTCGCTCACGCAAGCAATCAAGCTGCTCAATGGTAAATCGTGAAAGTGCCTTTGTGAGCGACCGCGTAGCCTGTGCCTGAACACTCCCTAGCTACTTAGAAGAAAGGCGATCCTGACTAATTACCATTTTCAAGCCTACTACAAGCTGCAAAACTCAACCTAAAAGAAGTGGACACTAAGGTTAAGATCCATTAAGAGAGCCAACCAATGTGCCCGATTTCACAGCGAGGGTGGAGAACACAATGTCCGAGATGCTTGATTCGAGTGCGGTTTTAGAAGTCTTACGACCTGTGCAAGACCCCGAACTCCGCAAGAGTTTGGTGGAATTAAACATGATTCGCAATGTCAAGATCGACGGTGGCAAAGTCAGTTTTACTTTGGTGCTGACGACACCGGCTTGTCCGTTGCGAGAATTTATTGTGGAGGACTGCCAAAAGGCAGTTAAGCAGTTACCGGGCGTTCAGGATGTGGTGGTAGATGTCACGGCTGAAACTCCCCAGCAGAAAGGAGTGCCTGATCGGCAGGGAATTGCCGGCGTAAAAAATATTTTGGCCATTTCTAGCGGCAAGGGCGGCGTTGGCAAGAGTACCGTAGCGGTGAATGTGGCAGTGGCGTTAGCCCAAGCCGGTGCCAAAGTCGGTCTGATTGATGCTGACATCTATGGCCCAAATGCTCCGACCATGTTAGGACTCGCGGATGCCAAAGTCACGGTTCGCAATGATGGAAAAGGGGAAATCCTCGAACCGGCCTTTAATTACGGCGTCAAGCTGGTTTCCATGGGCTTTTTAATTGACAAAGACCAGCCGGTGATTTGGCGTGGCCCGATGCTCAACGGCATCATTCGCCAGTTTCTCTATCAAGTGCAGTGGGGAGAGTTGGACTATCTAATTGTGGATATGCCCCCCGGCACCGGCGACGCCCAATTAACCTTAACGCAAGCCGTACCGATGGCGGGGGTTGTGATTGTCACGACTCCGCAAAATGTGGCGTTGTTAGATTCGCGCAAAGGCTTGAAGATGTTCCAACAGATGGGCGTGCCGGTGCTGGGAATTGTGGAAAACATGAGCTATTTCATCCCACCTGATATGCCTGATCGGCAGTATGACATCTTTGGCTCTGGCGGCGGCGAGAAGACTTCTCAAGAACTAGGAGTGCCCCTGCTAGGCTGTGTGCCTCTAGAAATTACCCTGCGAGAAGGTGGCGATGCCGGCATCCCAGTGGTCATAGCTGAGCCGGATTCTGCCTCGGCCAAGGCTTTGCGAGCCATTGCTGAAAGAATTGCCGGTAAAGTTTCTGTAGCAGCTTTAGCATAGGAGCCGGCGAGTTGTGCGGAGTGTGCAGGCTCAAGGCAGTAAGAAAAGTGAGAAGAAAAAATGCAAAAAGCAAAAAGGCGCACTAGACGGTAACTAGCATATCGTCTATTATTTGTCAATTCGTGCGTCTCTTTTGCCCCGACCCACTTCTTAAACCTCACTTCTCATCCCTAAAAAATGTTTCGGAAATTCTTTATATTTCGCTGGAAGTCAATGCTCGCGCCCTGGCACCAGGTTGACTGGCTGTTGTTCGCTCTGCCTGTTGGTCTGACCGTATTTGCCGGGATTATGATCCGCAGCACTGAACTCAACCTGGGATGGACAGATTGGTGGCAGCACTGGCTTGTCGGCGGTATTGGTTTGCTCCTAGCCTTCATCGTGGCGCGCTGGCCCTACGAAATTTTGATTCAGTGGCAATGGGGGATCTATGCCATCACCAATATATCGCTGTTGGCCGTGATGTTTATCGGCACCACCGCCCTAGGGGCGCAGCGCTGGATCACAATTGCCGGTTTTAATATTCAACCTTCAGAGTTTGCCAAGCTAGGCATGATTATCACCTTGGCATCTCTGCTGCACACTCGAACCGCCTCAACCATTCCCTCTGTTTTGAAAACTTTGGCGATTGCTGGTGTGCCTTGGCTATTGGTGTTTATACAGCCGGATTTAGGAACATCCCTGGTATTTGGAGCGATTACCCTAGGAATGCTTTACTGGGCAAATGCAAATCCGGGATGGTTGTTGCTGATGGTATCCCCGATTTTTTCTGCAATTATCTTCAGTGTTTGTGTACCGGAGTGGTCAGATTGGGGAGCATCTGTCGGTTATGCCTTGTGGAAGAGTGTCCCTTGGTTGATTTGGGTTAGTGCAATGGGCGTGATCGGGTGGCTAACTCTACCGTGGCCACTGTTTGGTTCCTTAGGTGCGATGATCAGCAATATGGTGGCCGGTCAGCTAGGGCACATCTTATGGGGATTGCTCAAAGATTACCAAAAAGCTCGATTGATTCTATTTCTCGATCCGGATAAAGACCCTTTGGGCGGCGGCTACCACCTGATCCAATCTCGCATCGCCATCGGTGCCGGCGAATTTTGGGGGCGGGGACTTTACCGGGGAACACAAACCCAACTTAATTTCATCCCCGAACAACATACAGATTTTATTTTCTCAGCCATCGGTGAAGAACTTGGGTTTGTGGGCTGCATCGCTGTGTTGCTCGTATTCTGGGTGATTTGCCTGCGCTTGGTGATGATCGCCCAAAATGCTAAAGACAACTTTGGCTCATTATTAGCAATTGGCGTGCTGTCGATGTTGGTGTTTCAGGTGATCGTCAATATTGGCATGACGATTGGCCTAGCACCCGTTACCGGCATTCCCCTGCCCTGGGTCAGTTATGGTCGATCAGCATTACTGACGAACTTTATGGCGCTGGGTCTAGTAGAATCTGTGGCCAATTACCGGCAGCGGCTGAGGTTTTAGCGGTTTGTGAGACTGTCAATCTGTCCGAGCGTCGGTCGTTGATAACGATCAGACAAATCACCGAACACACAGGACGAGCAGACGAATAACCGCGAATTCCTAGTAAGCTAATAGAGGAAAATCTACTTCTGTGCGATTATGATTCTGCCCGGTTCAGCAGTGCGCGTGAAGAATGCCAACGATATTTATTACGCTTTTCAAGGACAAGTCCAACGAGTGAGTGATGGCAAGGCAGCTGTGCTGTTTGAGGGAGGTAACTGGGATAAATTAGTAACCTTCCGACTTTCAGAATTGGAATTGGTAGACGCCACAGCAGGCCGCCAGAAAGCAAAATAGCGAAGGGAAAAAATACTAGGAATGGAGAATCGACTAAACGGTTTGCCATTCCTAGTATCGATTACCCATTACCTCTTACCCAAAGATATGCGCCTTCCCCTGCCACAATTTACCGCCGGCAATCGCCACCCCAACCACATCGCTGAGGTGATTGAAACGGCAACGACAGAATTTTTAGCTCAGTGTTTGGAGCCTGATGACTTGAGTTTTCCGGCTATGCCACCTTTTGGCAGCTGGGTTAAGTCGATGGATGAAGAATCGGGAAATCAAATTTATGCAGTGGTTTACCATGCCACGACTAGCCCGATTGATTCGGTTCACCGAGCGCGGGCTTTGGGTTTGTCTCTCCAAGGTTTGCGGGAGGAGCAACCCCAGATTTTTGCGATGTTGACAACAGAGTTTCGGGCGGCCATTGTGGGGTTTGCGCCGGCACCGCAGGGAAGGAACGGTTCGGCAAAACCTGCCGACACGATTTATCAGTATCTTCCGCCCCGTCCGCCACAAATTCACCAAGCAGTTTACCAGTGCGAGCCGGCGGAGATTATTCACTTTAGCGAACAACTGGATTTTTTGCGGACATTACTCCAGCTCAATGGTGCGCCGGTGGAAGCGCTGACAGCGGCAGCAATTCGGGAAGTCTATCAGTTACGCAAGGCTGAGCGCGAGTGGTTGGTGAGAGCAGGGCGCACCCTCAGTCTGCTGCTTAAGGATGACTATGATCGTTTAAGGGTAATTTTGAGTCAAATTCACCCTTAAAAAGGTAAAAGATAAAATTTAAAATACATATATTAAATTCAGCTAGCTGTCAATAAAAAACTGACCCTCTGAAAAGATTTCTGCTAAAAATAACAGAGTAATTAAATCATTTTAAATCTTTGAGGGGTTAAGGGCTAGAAACTGCCTAGAATGAGAAGATAAAGGAATGGTTTTGCTCATTGGATGAGCCTGCTAATCTAGCGAAAAATCGTAAAAATTACTTTTATCATTAAGAGCTGGCTCGATGTGATGCCGGGTTAGAAGCACTTAATCATTGATAGCCGTTGAGATTTTAAATCTAGGTTAGATAGTTTCACAGGGCTAGCTATGGATTGCAGAGAGCTAAACCCATGTAGCACCGACAAAACTTGTGACGAATATTACTTGATCTCGGCGATTGATGGGAAATCAAATCTATCTGTAGGTGGATAGTCGTAAAGTTTGTCTGCCGTTGAAAATGACGTTGACTTGCTGTCTGCAATATTGCTAAGGCATTACAGTTCCTCCCAGCGAGGATTCGCAACCTTGAGCCGGCTGCATAGCTGACTCGGGTCTTTGTCAACGCTCATTTACCAAAATTCTCAACCCCTCGCTATGGAACATCTCTCAGAAGTTCTTAAGGAACCGATAGTTCCTTTTGCGATTTTGCTGGTGGTCATCTTGACCGTGCCGATTATCTTCGAGCGATTCCGAATTCCAGGATTAGTCGGGTTGCTAGCCGCTGGCGTGCTACTTGGCCAGAATGGATTGAAGCTACTCGATACTGATTTACCGACGATGAAACTGCTATCAGACATTGGGTTGCTTTACCTGATGTTTGTGGCAGGGCTAGAAGTGGATATCCATCAGTTTCGGAAAAAAAAGCATCGCTCTATTGGATTTGGCAGCTTAACCTTTATTATTCCGATGATTGCTGGGACAGCAGTCGGAAGAGTTTTTGGCTTTGAGTGGAATGCTTCAATTTTAATCGGTTCCCTGCTAGCTTCTCATACCCTTTTGGCTTATCCCATTGTCAGCCGCCTGGGAGTTGTGGCCAACGAAGCTGTCATCGTTACCATCGGTGCAACTATTTTTACTGATGTTGGCGCTTTGCTCGTGTTAGCCGTTTGTGTGGCGGTTAAGGCCGGTAGCTTTACTATTTTCCAACTGGTTACGCTCTTAGTATCATTACTTATCTACTCTGCGGTCGTCCTTTTTGGCTTTGACTGGGCGGGGCGAGAATTTTTCCGCCGCACCGGCGATGAGGAGGGCAACCAGTTTTTGTTCGTCCTCTTAGCGGTATTTCTGGCATCGCTGGGAGCACAATTAATCGGTGTTGAAAAGATTATTGGAGCTTTCTTGGCCGGCCTTGCAGTAAATGATGTGGTGGGGGAGGGGCCGGTCAAGGAAAAGGTGGTTTTTGTTGGGAGTGTGCTGTTCATTCCCATTTTCTTTGTGGATTTGGGGCTACTGATTGATGTGCCGGCCTTTATTAAAAGCATTCTCTCGATTTGGATGCCGCTCACGATTGTTGGAGCTTTAATAGGCAGCAAATTTTTAGCCGCGTTTTTCGCTTCTTTAATTTACCGCTACAACCGGCAAGAGATGCTGACAATGTGGTCACTGTCGTTGCCGCAAGTCGGTGCGACTCTAGCCGCAACGCTGGTGGGTGTTCGGGCAGGACTGTTGACTGAAGATGTCTTAAATAGTGTAATTGTTTTGATGCTGGCCACGGCAACTCTAGGGCCGGTGATTACCAGTCGGGTTGCTCCGGGGTTGAGTTCAACGACTGAAAGTCTAGAGACTGAAACAATCCCCCAAACTTGGGGATCTGAGGTGGCAGACACGGACTTTACAGTCGTTGTTCCAGTCTACAATCCCCAGACAGAGCAGTATTTGGTTGAGATGGCAGCACTATTGGCACGGCATGAAGCAGGGCGGATCGTGCCCTTGGCAATTACTACCGCTCACGCTCACATGGATGCTCCCCAAATAGAAACTGCTGTTGAGCGATGCCAGACGCTGCTGGCTCGGGCAACAGAACTGGGCGGAGAAATGGGCGTCAAGGCAGAACCGCTATTGAGAATTGATTATGCGATTGATCACGGGATTAGCCATGCCAGCCGAGAGCAAAATGCCAATTTAATTGTTATGGGTTGGGGCAAACAACCTGGATTTCGCACTCGTTTGTTAGGCAGTGTAATTGATAGTGTCCTGTCTTCCTCTCACTGTCCAGTGGCTGTGACGCGCCTTCTTGATTCGCCGCTAAAAATTCGGCGGATTTTGGTGCCGGTGGAAAGTTTGAGCGATTGGGCGATGCAACCGTTACGGTTTGCTCGAGTTTTGGCTGAAGCTAATCAGGCACAAATTACTTTGTTACACGTATGCGAGCGCAGAACCCCCCCTAGCAAAAAAGCCTGGATTGAGTCACAACTCTCTGTACTGGTTGCTAAATGGGTAAGTCTTGGCAAGGTGAAGCTTGATATTCAAGTTATACCCCACGCGGATGTGGTCAAAGCGATTCTCAACGCTGCTGAGTCTGTGGATTTGGTGGTTTGGCGTTCGCAGCGCTATCGCACGTCAGCGGGATTGGCTGTCAGTGATGTGACGACTCAGATGCTTAAGCAATTGACTTGCTCTTTAGTAATGTTTGGGGAACCGCAGCGAGTTAATACCGGCATCGTGTTAAATTCTGTGCCAGAGAACAAGAACGTTAGTGGTTAAACAGCTACTCGGCAGTTTATTCGTCGGATTTGGCCACTTGGCAAGGTGTAAGAATGCCTATTTGAGGGTTTGGGTGAGTTTAATCAACGAGCCTAACCCATCCCCGCCGCACGTTATAGATCAGCCGGTTGATGATGTCGTGTTCATTTTCGCTGAGAGATTCTTTTAATAAAGCATCTTTTAGCATTTGCCGGTCGGTGCGGGTCACGATGTTAGAGAACATGACTTGACCGTAGAGTTCTTCAAGGGTGACTTGGTACAGATAGTTAGGAAATTGCATTGTTTTTAGAAAATTTGTAATTTTCAAGCAATAGGTAAGGTTATCTATGGGGGTCATTTGCAGAGGGTTCTTTGAATCTGTCCCACAAAAGCGAGAGTCACTATCTATTTTGATAATTGAAGTGTCTTAATACTGTGACAGTAATCCTCTAAATTTGTGATTAATATCTGACCTTCTTGTGATTTTAATTCTAGGTTTTTGTGATTTCAGTCCTTGAATCTGAGGCAAGTAGGTCAAATTTCTGATGCCTGTACCTGAGCGTTTTAGGTATTGGCGGTCGTTTGAGTTACGCTTTGTAAATTAAAGACGGGCGAGTTAAAGTTGCTAAAGGCTCACTTAGCAACAAATATTTGAGCCGCTGTGAGCTACAAGCTGCCGAAAGTTAAGCTCACTAGGAGTAAAGACAGGAATCTGTAGCTGTCGTCTTCGTTTCCTTTTGATTATGATGAGTTAAGTTTTATTCGTGCTAAATCTAAACTTCTCAACTAAGTTTTTAGAAGCTGTTGAAACCCGTAAAAGTAGACCAGTTAAAGCAAAGCTTGCTTAGTATTTAGATTGAGTTTAGTTTTTAACCAAGTTATACCAATTCTTGAAATGGGTACTACGAATCGGATAGAATAGTACGTTGAATAGAGATTGAGGAAAAAAATGGCAGGAGTTTATAAGCTAGAAATCACAGAAAGTGAAAGCGAACTCAAAAAACGACTGAGCCAAGAAAAAACAGGCTCAGGAAAAGAACGACTACAACTGTTGTACCTACTCAAAACAAAAAAAGCTAAAACTATCAAAGAAGCCGCAGAACTTGTAGGGAGAAATCGAGTCACAGTCCAAGATTGGTTAACCACATACCGTCAAGGAGGACTCATTGAACTTTTAGCGAAAAAAGTCAGCACAGGAAGACCCAGAAAAATTCCAGCGTGGGCAGAAAAAGAACTAGAGAAGAAACTCCAGTCGCCAAGGGGGTTCGACAGTTATGGAGAAATTTGCTCATGGTTAAGAGAGAAGCTAGGGATAGAAGCCAATTATAAAACAGTGCATCAGTTAGTGCATTATCGACTCAAAGCCTCCCCAAAAATAGCCAGACCAAAAAGCGCAGAACAGTCAGAAGAAAGATTAAAAGATTTTAAAAAAACTTTTTAGAAAACCTAGCCATGCTGAGCGTAATAGCAGTAACCGTCATGGGGTTAGGGAAAAAGATCAGATTTTTTTGTCAAGATGAAACCAGAATAGGACTGAAAACAATAAGTGGCAGAAGAATTACTTGTCGAGGGGTAAAACCCATAGGAAAAGTGCAATGGAAATTCCAAGCAACATATATATATGGGGTAGTTGAACCTGAAACCGGAGAGCATTTCTTTTATGAGTTTACCCATTTGAATAGTCAATGCTTTCAGATATTCTTGGAATTGGTGGCCCAAAGATTTCCGGATAGCGTGTTGATTATTCAATTAGATAATGGAAGGTTTCATAAAGCGAAGAAAATGAAAATACCAAATAACATCATTTTAATGTTTCAGCCGCCGCACACACCGGAATCCAACCCAATAGAACAAGTGTGGCAGTATCTTAAGCGAGGTTTGAGATGGGAATTACGAAAGACCTTAGATGAGTTAAGGAGTTTACTTAGTAAGCAACTGGAACACTTGACAAAAGAAGTTATTAAATCAATAGCGGGAAGAGCCTATATTCTTGAGGCTCTATCTGTAGTTAACGTTTAGAGAATTGGTATTATTTGGATGTAATTTTATTTTTAGAAAAAAGTCAACTTTTTTATTATTGATATTACAATGGGTTGGTTATTTAACTAATTTCCAAAGACCGATGCCGGCATTTTTATTCGAGTAGATAGTTTCTAATTTAAACCCTAGCTTTTTGGTGAGATTTTCTCGATTCTTTTTATAGAAGCCGTATATAAATATATCGCTAAAACCCTGAGAAATCTCAGGAATATTTGATTTTACAACTAATTGAAATTGAGCTTTAGATTCGAGTAGGTAGCTAAGAGAAAAAACATTACCAATACTAGCATCAGAAAGGTTGCTAATGACTAGCGGTTTAAGAGATCGGTTAATGGTGCGAGCGATTTGTGGGTTTTGGCTGCCCCATTCTTTATTCCACCACGTATCTGATTGCGAACTGATGGCACAAGATAGGATACCACTAGATATTAGCACCACTGTAATAATTTTCCACAGCTTATGTTGTCGGCTCTTGGCTGAAGGGAAGAGTATTTGACTGGTTAAAAGATAAGTAATTGCTAATCTAATACCTAGATAAGATGGAATCAAATACCGGCTCTTGGTTGAGCGCACTCCTCCGCTAATTAAATCTGGGATAATTATGGCTAAACCAGGAATTAAAATTAATGTTAAAATAAATAGAAAATTATTCTTACTCATTTGATTTTTTAAAAAATAAATTGAGAATCCAATAATTATTAATAAAATTAATATCAGAAGGCTAAGAGGGATAAAAAATACGCCAACAGACTCGCTAGTAAAGCCAAAATCAAAATAGCCTCTGACAATATTAATAATCCAGTTATTAAATAATGATATCCAGGTAATTTTTAAGTAAGACCAATTTGTTCGATCATGAACTTCAGTAGAATTATTAATAACAACCGCCATCCAGGGTGAGAAACTTAACAATGCACCCGATGAAGCTAACATGAAAGAAGCTATCGTTTTGTTCCAGCGCCAACGTTCAGTGACAACTACATAAAATCCATGCGCTATAACAACTAAAATTAACAAAAGGTGAGAGTAAAGCCCCACAGCAACAACTATTCCATAAATAGCCCAACTGCTTGCATGTTTGAGCCGCATCGCTCGTAAAAGAGAAGCGCTTGATATTAAAATCATTACCGTCCACAAACTATAAGGTCGCGCTTCCTGAGCGTACAGGACATGGAAGGGAGAAACGGCTATCAACGCCATAGCCAGCGATCCAACCACTGATGATTTAAAGAGTTCTAGGCAAAGCCAGTAGATACTGGGGAAAACTAGCAAACTTATTAAGGCGGATAAACTTCTGATGACTGGCACAGAATCGCCAAAAGTCCGCGCCCAAAATTGTGCCATGACAAAATACAGAGGCGTCAGCTGGGGTTCTTCCACCGCTAATCCTTGAATCGTATCAATGACGCCTTTTTCTGGATTGGGGCGTTGATATTTGTGTAATTCTGGAATGCTAATTAACTTGCCGTTCGCAACTTGCCGAACAACTTCTGTTTCTGTATAACCAGAAATACGTAATGAGGTAAAGGTTTCATCATACCAGTAGAATTTTCGATCTAGATTTAAAAATCGAAAAAATATTCCTAGGAGTAGCAAGACGATGATTAAAAACCGGAATTTTCTTGTCATATACCAGCGGTAGCACCCCAAAGTAGCAGTCTAGCGCACAAAGGTGCTCTGCGTATTCATCTGAGGCGCACAGGTAGGTCAACCCCTGGCAATGCTATAGGAAGGATTAAAGCACGGTTCCTGTAGGAATTGTGTAGCAGGCTTTTCGGGGGCATGCAAAGCTTTGCTTCTGCTCTCGTTTTAATTGTGCGTTATAACTGGCAGTCGTTAATTTTCACCGTAAAAGACAGCACTAATTAAGCCTGCCTATGTTAATATTTACTCAATTTCTTCTTAAAAATAAAACTAATTACTGGAAAATACTCGTTAGACATTTAGTTAGAAAGGTTCTCGCTAAGTGCTAATCCGGAATTCTCAGAACCCCTTTGCGTCTGCGAGAAATTACCAGTGTTCCAGCGACTAGGAACAAACCTGCTAAGGCTGCAGGTTCTGGTACAGAGGCGGCTTTTTTCCAAGATGCTTTGACAATGAAGTCGTTGGTATCTCTATCACCACCGTATCCATCATCCCAAGCCAGTTTGTAGGAAGTATCAGACAGTTTCGTATAGGCAACAGCTTGTGACGTGGAGGAGTAAACAGTTGTAGTAGACGTGTCGTTATACCCCCAGCCATTGGTGGTTTTTACCTTCTCATAGTTTTGCAAGGCGAAGGTGTAATCTATGCCGGCCTTAAATGTGAAGGTAGAAATGCATTGTTTAACGGAAATTCCACAACTTCCCAACCAATCATTGTTGCCGATTACTGAGGTGTCGTCTGCGTTTTGGATTTCTTTAAGCAGGGAAGTGAAGCTTCCATTGGCTTGCTGCACGCCAAAGTCCGACTTGTATATCCCGTGAGATTCCAAGAAGTCAAAGCTCACCTCGGTATCCTTATCAAATTTGACGCTACTGGCAAACAAGTTGGCAGCTTGCACCGGCACAGAGAATAGGCCGGTAAGCGCAGTCGTGGCGACTACAGTGGCAAAGCGTCTTTGGAAACTCATAAGATTCTCCTTAAAATGTCAAATTAAAACTCAAAAGCGGCTGTTTGCTGTTAAATATAAGTTTCATACCGCTTGTTGAGCGAAACCCAACAAGCTGCTTAGAATTTGACTAAACACTGTATTACTTCTGTCTTAACCTCATTTCCCGCCAATGTCTATAACTTTGGCGGGCTTTCGTTAATTCTTTACAATGTTTATAGCCAATATAAAGTTTTATCTGTCCGAGCAGATTTACGTTTGCCCGACTTTCCACTACTATTTTATGGGCTTTTCACGACTACTAACGTGATCTGTATCACTAACTATAGAGACTTATCTATAGGTGAGAGGCCGACAGCCAGGGTTTTGTCATCAAAGCTGTGGCCTGCTTTTTGCTAGTAGATATAAACAGCGATTCCTAAATTAACCGAAAAGTTCCTTGCCCTCATCTGAAAGCTGCTTGGTCAATCGCGAGAAACCGGCTTTTTACTTATAAAACCCTAGATAACCTTGATCTGCTCTTCAGCCTCTAGTTTTAGGAATTGCCAGGGGCGGCACACCAGCAGGAATGAAAATTTTGGGGCCGTGGCAACGCAAAACCGACAAAGGCGAATATATCTTAACAATTCGCTTGGTTTTGCCAACCTTCTGGTCCATTTGGCTGCCATCCCCTGACTACTTTTAAGGCATTGAGGATGGCAGCTGTTGATTTCACAAACGGTGATAGGAAACATCACTACTAGAGGTGTAGCCTTTAACCCCATTTGCCACGATTCCTAAAACGGAAGCACCCGAAATTTTTAAGCCATCTAATCCTTTGATCACCATTGCTCGGTCTGTCTTATCCAGCCCCACAACCATTACTATCCCGTCGGTATGGGCGGCTAGGATGTTCCCGTCTGCTAGACCGACGAGGGGTGGGGTGTCATAAATGACCAAATCAAAAAAGGCTTGAAATTGCTCCATTAAATAGAGCATTTTTTTGGAGGAGAGGAGTTTGATTGGGTCGGCAGGCAGGGGTCCTGCCGTCAGAACAAACAGGTTATCCTCCCAAGGCAATTCATCGGCCCAGACACTGCCAGAGCGCTGGATCACATCATTCAGCCCGATGTCTGTGGCAATGGCATCGCTCAGTCCCCGAACATTCGGCAATCCTAACTTTTGATGGAGTTGAGGCCGGCGCAGATCCGCATCTACCAGCAAGACACGCTGGCCAATTGCGGCTGCGGTCTGGGCCAAATGTACAGCTACCGTAGATTTTCCATCTCCGGGTGTTGCTGAACCGATGGCAAAAGAGCGAATCGGCGTATGTGGGCTGAGCAACCGGATATTGGTGTAGAGGGAGCGGAAAGCTTCCAAAACTGGAGAAGCGCTGTCATGTTGAGAGGAACTGGGATTTCCCAGCACAAGCTTAATGCCACCTGATGAGCGCCCCCTGACATCGGCTGTTTCAGTGACAGGAGCAACTTTCTGGAGTCTTTTGGCGAAGGGAATAACTCCCAGTAGCGGTAGTTTCGTTCCAGCTTTTGCTTCTTCCGGTGTGTGGAAGACGGTGTTAAGTACCTCGATGAGGAAACCGACCCCGATGCCTAGCAACAAGCTCAGAATCACTGCGATGGCTAGCTGACGACGAGTTTGCGAGGTTTCCACCGGCATTGGCCGGCCCCTCTCATCCACAAAAACCTCTGGCTTCGCAATGATTTGCCAAGGCACTTCCAGCTGGCCGGCATCAAGCTGCAACGTTTCTCGTTTAGATAAAAATAGCTTTAAGCTATCCGTCGCAACTTCTAACTCCCGTTGTAAATCGGCGTATTCACGTAAAACAGCCGGGAATTGGGTAATTTGCTGGTTTAATAAATTTTCATTGTCCGCAATGGCTTGTTGGCGAGCTTCTAGCGCTTGGATTTGACCGGCAACCATTTGCAGAGCAGCATCCGCTTCTCGACGTAGCAGCACCCGCAAATTGTCTCGCTTTTCTCTCAAGGACTGCATAGGCGGGCTATCGTCCTGAAATAAGACTGAATTAACAGCAATTTGACTTTCTACATCTTGCAGCTGTCTGACTAATGGTTCGTAGGTTTTTAGGTCTACGCCCAAGACTTGAGCGCTTTTCTGTTCGGCAAACTGTCTTTGCAAATTCGCGTACAGCGCTCTGGATTCAGCCAATTGAGCTTGGATATCTGTTCGCCGCGACCCTAGCGCCCCCGCTTGCTCTGATAAACCCCGGCTGGTTACTTCAGGAAGGCTGAGGTTAGACTGCCGGCGCAACCGTTGCAGACGTTCTTGAAGAGTGTCAACGCGCCGTTGTAGTTCAGGTAACTGGGTATCAATAAATGTGATCCCCTGCTTTGTGCTGCTAAGACGCTCTTGGCCGCTGTAATTTAAATAGTTGTTAGCCAGTGTTTGCAGAACAAACTTAATTTTTTTGGGATCTTTATCTTGGTAGCGGATATCTAGAATTTTTGTGCCGGCTTCTTTGCCATCTTTTTCATAACTGACCCGGCTAATCCACAGATTCGCTAATAAGGTGCTGAAGTTAATGTCAGGATAAACTTTTTGTAACTCGGCAATCACAGGTGCCAACAGTTCAGGACTCTTTAACACCCGAATTTGAGTTTGGTAATCGACCAAACTGGAGTCTTCGACTGAGGAGCCTATCTTACTGAGATCGGCTGCCCCCAAATTGTTACTTTGGGCCTGTAAAAATACTCTGGCCAAACGGCCTTCTGCAGTGATTGGTTCCGCCAAGACTCGGAACCCGCCTTGGAAGTCAGGAATTGTTTGTTTGGCTTTCCAGATCAGCAAACCGCCAGAGAGAGCGCTCAGTGTGATGGCCACTCCGGTCATTACCCATATTCTGCGACGCACAACTGCAAACAGCCACGCCAGATCTAAGGGCTGTTGCTCGATCTCTTCGGGTCTACTGGTTGATAGCTGAGGCAGCGACTGAGCCGGTTGCCCATTACGCTTAGATGAAATCGGCTGAGAATGGTAGTCTGTATCCATCTTCTTTGTTGATATCCCCAGAAAAAGATTCGCTCAATTCTATTTAATAATGCCCAAGAGAGTGAGAAATTCCAAAAATCGGTTGGGAATGCTCACGAGTGCAAGAATGTTTCCTGCGGGACTTAGCGCAGTGTTCACAGTGTCCGCCACGCTAGCGATGCCAGAGCGTTTGACGACAATGATGTCGTTAGGACGGAGCAGGGGATTGGTTTGTTCGTTGATTCCTTGGGCAAAATCAACGGGCACTGTTCGTCGAGAAACTGTGCCATCAAAATTAAGACGAATCAGTTCAACCGATTCTCGATAGGCCCGACTGTTATTGAATCCTCCTGCGCTCAAGAGAGCTTGATTCAAGGTGGTGTTAGGCGGAACTTCTACAAACCCTGGTCTTCCTACTTCGCCTACCACACTAACTAAAATATTATCAGGAGAAAAGCTAGCTGTAGCTAATTCTGATACTTCTGCCGGCCTTAATTCAGTAGCTGTAGGGATAATAACCGTATCTCCATCTTGCAAAATTGCGTCCTGAGATAGATCCCCTTGTTGCAAAAGTTGCCATAAATTTACATTAAAAAGCTGCTCCCCGCCGGCTTTTGTTAGCCTTCGTACCTGAATGCGGCGAACATCTGCCATTGGTCTGATTCCGCCGGCCAGCTGAATCGCCCGTGTCACACTTGGCAGTCCTACAGTTCTTAACTCGGTTTCTGTGTTGCCTCCAACTACAACGTAGCTACCGGGACGGTTGACCTCGCCGAGCACTGCAACGGTGCGCGGTTGGTCAATGGGGGTGCCAAAGCTAGCTGTGGATAATTGGCGGACATCATTGGCCGCGACTTGGGTAGCCGTGGGGACAAAGATCGAGTCTCCGTCCCGTAAAGTGAGGTCTTGAGGCAACCGGCCTGTTTCTAAAAATTCTCGGAGATTAACCGTGAGCACTTGAGCTGGCCCTCTGGCGGTTGACCGGCGCAGCTGGATGCGTTGAATATCAGCGGTTAGGGTCACTCCCTGCGCCCTTTCTATAGCCTGCAATAAAGTTGGGAACTGAACGGAAGGTCTGGTGCCTGCGCCCGATGTCAGGGCTAGGGGGTACGACCCGGGACGATTCACCTCGCCTGATATTAGGATATTTAAAGGACGTGTCGCCAGAAGGCTTAAGGTAATCAGGGGACGTTTAAGTACGCGAGCGTAAGCTTGTGAAATTGCATCACTGGCTTCTTCTAAGGTCAGTCCCTCGACAGATACGCTGCCAATCAGGGGCAGTTGTATGGCTCCACCTGCCGGAATCTGGTACTCGCCACTATATTGAGGCAATTCAAAAATATCAATACGAATGTTGTCGCCGCCGCCTAATGTATAAGCGGCTGTTGATTGCACGGTGCCGCTAGAGGGTAATTGAGGGGGTGGGAATCCTTGGCCCGGTTGCGCGGGGTAGCCTGCCGGTGGGGGCGTTAGTGGGGGAAGTTGGGCTTTGGCCGGGTTAGAAACAGCTACGCTCATGGCCACCAGGCTTAGACCGGCAACCAGTTGGGTTATTGGTCTAGTAGAACTCGCACAGACCATACACAACATTCTTTTCTTCATTCTCTAAATTTAACCGGGTTCTGTAGAAACTGCCAAACTAGTGGGCATACTAACTGGAGAGTGGCTGCTGTGCCGGTTGGGTCTAGCCAGTTTTTTGTCTGGCCGGCGTAAAGCTGAATAGCTGTCTAAGCCAAAATAGAAGACCTTCGCTTTTGTGGGCCGGATGTGCAGCCAAAGCCCTAATACTGCCGGTTAAGGCGTTTACGGGATATACGGAAGCAAAGGGTGAGCTTATCAGCAAGTTCTTTATAATTGTTAAGGATGAATTCAGTTTTTCTGTAATTAAGATAAAAAGAAATTAAAATATTTCCATTAAACTAATAAAAAAGCACCCAAATAAATTATGAAAGACATTATTCAAGAGCCTTTTTTATTGGCAATCATCATCGCTTTAGGAATTTGTTATATCTTTCTGTTTTACAATGCATTCGCTAAAAATAGTAAGCTAGCAGCCAATGCTGAAAAAATTTTTGCCGGCCTTTTCCTTTTTACAATATCAGGAGCTACAGGGGCTAGTATCAGTCCTTTCAGTAAGCTGCATCCATCTGTAATGTATAATTACAATACAACTGCTGTAACAATTACAGCTCAGATAGCCATTTATTTTATTATACTTTTTCTTCTATCTTCCAGACTACGCTACACCCTAAAAGATCTCATAAATGTTATCATTCTTATTCTTATTAAATCTCCTTTTATAAGTCTGTTTCTTTTAATGGTCAGTTTGTCAGGTTTTTGGTCTGATACTCCTGACATAGCCATAAAAGCGAGCTTAGCTTATTTAGCCGCATCGGCTGTTGCAGTTTATGTCGGCAAACAATATAGCTGGACAGAACTTTATCGGTTGTTTCGCTGGATTAGCTTCTTCGGAGTGATATTCAGTATTTACTATGCCCAATTCAGACCTTCAATTGGAAGGCACCTCAAGGGTTGGAGCGGTATTTTAGGTCATCCAAACCAGTTTGCCTTCTTCATGGCTTTAACTGCCGTATTGTGGTTTTTGTACGCTATTTACTCGCCGAAACAGCGCCGACTGTCTGCTGTAGTTATTTTGCTTGCACTTTTTTCTTTACAAAATGCTAATAGTGGAGCCAGTAAAGTTTTAATACTTGTGCTATTAAGCTTGTGGTTTTACCTCAACTTTGTAAAAAGGCTGCCGGTGCAGTGGGCTTTTATTTCAGTTGTGCTTTTTATGATTGTCAGCACAATTTTTGTTGTTTTTATTTCAGACAACTTGGAGTCAATTGTTGTAGGGGGTTTAGGCAAGGATCTTACACTGACCGGACGCACAGAATTCTGGCCGCAGATCATCGAAAAAATTAACCAGCGTCCCTTGCTAGGCTATGGATCTGCAAGCTTTTGGCAACCTTGGCGAGGGCTAGCAGATCCAGGCGGTGACATCATTGTGGCTAAAACACAATTTAAGCCGCCCCACTCTCATAATGGCTTTTTAGACCTCGCCTTACAATTAGGATGGGTGGGATTGAGTTTATTTATTCTTTCGTTCTTTAATAATCTTGCTAAAGCAGTTACATATCTAACTCGGACTAAATTACCAGAAGCAGGATTACCACTTGTATTTTTGACCTATACGATTATGACAAACCTTACAGAAACAGGTCTTTTTGGAGCAACCAGTGTTTGGTTTTGGTATATAGTATTAACCGTTCGCTTAACTTTAGATACAAACACAAAACCCCAGAGAGAAAATCACAGAATCAGGGAACCGGCTTCGCTATAATCAAGGCATCCATAAGAGCGGGTGGGTGCCGGCAAAGCATGGAAAGTTAGAGCCGTTGCGATATCACTAGGGTGCCGGCTTAACCAGTCCTCAACCATTATCTTTTTTGAAACAAGTTGAAAACTTCTAATGTTAAACAAGCTCACGGCATTCACTAAAAAGCTCAGTCCGGGTTTGCGTAAAGTTATTGCAAACACAGCTTGGTTGTTTGCAGAAAAATTCTTACAAATGGGCCTGGGTTTGCTTGTAGGAGTTTGGGTCGCGCGTTATTTAGGGCCAGATGAATTTGGCCTCCTCAATTATGCAATCGCCTTTGTCGGGCTGTTTAGTCCAATTGCCACACTGGGGTTAGGTCAAATCGTAGTCCGCGACCTCGCTCGTGACCCATCTTGTAAAGAAGAAACCCTCGGAACTGCTTTTGTTCTCAAACTCCTCGGAGGTTTGCTCACATTATTTTTAACAGTAGGAACGCTTGGATTTTTAAACCCTACAGATAACAGAACCTTTGGGTTAGTAGCAGTTGCCGCAACAGGAACAGTTTTTCTCTGCTTTGAAGTGATCGATTTTTGGTTTCAATCGCAAGTTCAATCTAAATTTACCGTTTGGTCTACGAATTCAGCCTACGTGATCATCAACGCGGTCAAAATTACCTTGATTCAAATGCGAGCACCGTTAATTGGCTTTTCATGGGCGCTGACCGGAGAAAAAATCTTGTCAGCAATAGCACTAGGAATTACCTATCAGTGGAGAGGGCATCTATTAAAAGCGTGGCGATTCAGTTTCAGGCGGGCTAAGGAATTACTTAAAGATAGCTGGCCGCTGATTTTATCAGGGTTCGTCATTATGATTTATATGCGGATTGATCAGGTGATGTTGGGGCAAATGAGAAACTCAAGCGAGGTGGGAGTTTATTCAGCTGCCGTAAAAATTTCAGAAATGTGGTATTTTATTCCGGGCGCAATCATTCAATCTGTTTTCCCTTCTATTGTCAAAGCTAAAGAAGTTAGTGAAGAAGTATATTATGATCGGGTACAAAAACTTTTAAATTTAATGGCGGTGGTTTCTTACGCTGTAGCGATTCCCATGACTTTTTTATCCGGATACATTATAGAATTTCTTTATGGGAAAGAGTATGTTGATGCGTCTCCACCTTTAGCAGTTCTTGTTTGGGCTGGGTTATTTGTTTCTTTGGGCCTAGCACGAGGCCCCTGGTTAATTACAGAAGGTTTAATCAGATTTTCAGCTTCAACAACGGCTGTTGGAGCAGTGGTTAATGTAGTTTTCAATTTTCTGCTAATTCCTACCTATGGAGGGTTAGGAGCCGGCATTGCCACGGTAATTGCCCAAGCATTTGCAGCTTATGGAGCAAATGCTTTCTATCCAAAAACACGGGTAATTTTTCTAAGGCAGACTAAAGCACTTTTCTTAATTGACTTTATTAAAAATCCAAAAGATTTGTTTAATATAAAGTCAAAGTTCTAAAAATAGAGGTTCTAGTCAAGCAGCTAGGTAATCAAGAACAAATCTTAAAGAAGAGTTTTACCTTTATCTAGCTTAAAGCTAAGCCGCAGGTTTCTGTGGCTTAGCCACATAATGAAAGTAGCAACACTGCAAAGAATAATGGAGAATTCTAAATGGTTGATTGGCAAGTAAAAACTCCGATTGCCTTAATTATATTCAATCGGCCTGATACAACTGAAAAAGTGTTTGAGGCCATTCGTCAAGCACAACCGTCAAAGCTGTTGGTGATTGCTGATGGCCCTCGTCCTGACAGAGCCGGTGAAGCAGCAAAGTGCGCTAACGCGCGTGCGATTATTGACCGCGTTGATTGGAACTGCCAAGTTCTGACAAATTATTCTGACATCAATTTAGGGTGTAAAGATCGAGTCTCTAGCGGATTAGACTGGGTTTTTAACACGGTTGAAGAAGCAATTATCTTGGAAGATGACTGCTTACCTCACCCCACATTCTTTCGCTTTTGTGACGAGCTACTCGAAAAATATCGAGATGATAAGCGAATCATGTGCGTCAGTGGAACCAGTTATCAATTTGGCAATAAGGTTACTGAGGATAGCTACTATTTTTCTCGCTATCCTCACATCTGGGGATGGGCGACCTGGCGAAGGGCATGGCAATATTATGATATTGAAATGAAGCTCTGGCCACAACTTCAAGAGGGAGATTTTCTAAAGGATTTGCTTATAGAGACTGAAGCCGTTAACGCTTGGAAAAGTGCGTTTCAAGTTTCTTATGATAACACAGTGAATAATTGGGGCTTTAGATGGACATATGCCTGTTGGGTTCAAAATGCCCTGAGTATCACTCCTAAGGAAAATTTAGTTTCAAACATTGGCTTTGGTGAAGACGCAACTCATACTGCTAACCCCAACAGTAAAAGTGCTAATATGTCGGTTGAAGCGATGAGTTTTCCTCTAAAACATCCAAGCGGGTTTATTCGCAATTGGCCGGCTGATCGAGTCACTCAAAATGTTTGTTATGATTACGCTCCAAGCGTAATGAAGCGAGTTAAGAGAAGAATTAAGAAAGCCTTAAAGGTTTAATTTTTTTTGGAAGTGTCCTCAAACAGGTTTGAGAGATAACATGATTCCATCGGGGTTCACCGGCTCTACTGAAGCTGTCTAAATTATTTAGCCGGCATCTGCCAGATGTGGCGTTTCGCTGTGTCAGAGGTTAGTATAAGAAAGGAATTTTTGAGGCAACGCGCTGAATGATTGAGCCGCTGATAGATGCACGGATGTTGTGAGAAAGTACGGGTCTCTGTAAATAAATATGAAGACTCTGAAGCAAAATCCCCAGGAAGATATGAGACCCGGACATTCTAGTGTTTAGCTTTATTTTGGTTAGCAAATTGGCACTTCCTTAAAGCGCAAGTTTGATTTCATCTGCTGAACTGGCAGGAAGAAGTGAAGGTGCTATTATCATATTTGGTTCTCGATTTATCCAAAATGTCGCCTGAACATACTAAGTTCATAAAACTCAAAAACCTGTCCGTTTTAGTCCAAGGGAGTTAAATGATGAATGAAAAAGCTTTAACTTGGGAAGAGGCAGTTCAATGGTTGAAATCTCAGCCTGGTCAAAAAGAACTGATCGAGGCTTGTTATTACGATCTACCTTTGATAGGAGCCGCTAAGCGGTTTGCTGAAAGTGAGGAATGGCTAGCTGTTTGTGAACTTTTGTCAGGTTGGATACCTGGGAGAGTTTTGGATCTCGGAGCTGGCAATGGAATTGCCAGTTATGCCTTTGCCAGTGCAGGGTGTGCGGTAACAGCCTTAGAGCCTGATCCGAGTAATATTGTGGGAGCCGGCGCAATCAAACAACTGTCTCAAGAAGCCAATCTTCCGATTAATGTTGTGGAATCTTTTGGGGAAAAATTACCATTTGAAAATGCGAGTTTCGATATTGTACATTGTCGCCAGGTTTTACACCACGCAGCGGATCTCAATCAATTATGTCGGGAACTCGCGAGAGTTTTACGTCCGGGTGGCGTGCTGATTGCTACGCGGGAACACGTCATTTCTAAGTCAGAAGATTTAGATGCTTTTCTCACCTCGCATCCGCTTCATGAACTCTATGGCGGTGAAAACGCATTTTTGCTCAAACAGTACCGTCAGGCTATAAGCGATGCCGGCTTTACCATTAAAAATGTTTATGGCCCTCAAGAGTCTGTGATTAATTATTTCCCAACAACAAAAGGGAAGAATCAAGAAAGAATTACTGCTGTATTGCAGAAATATGCCGGTAAATCTGTTGCTAAAGCCTTAGCTTCCCAAGAAAGTTTTATCGCTTTAGTTAATCGCTTTCGCACTTGGCGCGATCACTCGCCCGGTCGTCTTTACACGTTCGTCGCTGTTAAACCTCAAGCCTAAACAAACAAATGAAGAAAATTCTAGTGACCGGAGGAGCAGGTTTTATTGGCTCTGCTCTAATTTCTGAGCTGCAAAAACTGAGCTATGAAATCTCTGTAATTGACAATTTGTCTTTTGGAAATAGAGATTTCATAAAAATTCCAGATACCCATTTTTATAATTTGGATATCTTAAATTCAGAGCAAGTAAGAAAGACTATTCTGGAAATCGATCCCGCTTGGATTATACATCTTGCAGCTATTCACTTTATCCCTTACTGCAACCAGTATCCTTTTGAATCTAGCAATGTCAACACAAAAGGAACGATCAATATTTTAAAGGCAGCCAAAGAACTTAAAAACTTAGAAAAGATATTTTTTGCTTCTACGGCAGCAGTTTATCCGATCTGCGACCATGCGATACCTGAAACCCAACCGCTTCAACCAATGGATGTTTATGGGTTATCGAAGTTGGTTGGGGAGCATTTAATGAATGAGTTTTATTTGCAGACCTCTGTTCCTACGATCATTTGTCGCTTCTTCAATGCTTTCGGCCCTAATGAAACAAACCCACACTTAATTCCTGAAATTCAACAGCAAATTAATTCAGGACTCAGAAAAATTAAGTTAGGAAACTTGGAACCGAAGAGAGATTTCATTCACACGTATGATATGGCAAAAGCAGTAATTTTACTCTTAAAAAATTTTGCCAAGGAAATAGATATTTTCAATTTGGGTAGGGGCATTGAGTATTCAGTTGTCGATGTTGTTAAAGCTTTTGAGCGCCAAATTGGAGAAGAAATCTTGATTGAGGTAGAGCCGACACGAGTCAGGAAAGTAGAAAGAATGCATTTGCTTGCAGACATTTCTAAATTAAAATCCTTGACCGGCTGGGAACCAACAATCAGTCTTGATGAAGGGATCAAAACCTTAGTCAACTTGTAGGACTTAATCACTGCAATTACTCAATTAATCGCCCAAAGTAATTGAATTGTTGGGAAGTTTAAAAGTGGGTAGATGCATTAATTTTTGCCGGAATCGAGAAAGAAAGTAGGATTGATAGGGGGGACTATGCACATTTGTTTAAATATGTTGGGTGACTCTGGGTGGATAGGAGGAGCGCTCTACATTCAAAATTTAGCTCGCGCAATTGCCAGTTTACCAAAAGAGGAAAAAGACCAAATTAAATTAAGCGTAGGTGTTTACTCATCTAACTTAGAATTAGCTGAGCCGATGCGTCCTTACGTTGACCAAATTTATGCCAGAAATGTTTTTGACCGGCGATACCTTAAAATTTGTAAAGGTTTAGCTGAGCGCTTTTCCTTCATTCCGCTACAGATGCTCAACCCTCAAAAGGTTGATTTTGTTTACCCAGAACTTGCCGGCGCACGTGCTCCCTATCGCTGGGGTGCCTGGATTCCTGACTTTCAGCACTATCATCTCCCCCAGCTTTTCTCCCAAGAAGAAATTGCTGATCGCGACATCAAGCATAAAAAAATGGCTGAAGTTGCTCCTGTTGTCATCCTCAGCAGTCAGATGGCGCAGAACGACTTCAAGCATCTTTATCCAGACGCTGCCGCCCGTAGTGCAGTGATGACCTTTGCGAGTTTCTTAGAACCAGAATGGCTTCAGGGAGATCCCAAACAAATCCAAGCAAAATACGAACTGCCGGATCAATTCTTTTTGGTAAGCAATCAGTTTTGGAAACACAAAGATCATACCGTAATCATTGAAGCATTAGGCTTACTTAAACAGCAGGGAATTAAGCCAATTGTTGCTTGCACCGGCAGCCTACAAGATCGTCGCAATCCTGAATATTCTAACCAACTCCTCGCCCGTATCAAAGAATTAGACCTTAACGATCAATTTCGCACATTAGGGCTGATTCCTCGAATTGATCAAATTCAACTAATGCGGAGAAGTCTAGCCGTCATTCAACCTTCTTTATTTGAAGGGTGGAGTACGGTGGTAGAAGACTCCCGGACGCTCGGAAAACCCATGTTGATTTCTGATTTTCCGGTACACATCGAGCAAAACCCGCCTTACTCTCACTTCTTTGAGCGCGGTAATGCTGAACAACTCGCAGATCTGATATCTCTTGCGTGGTCTACTTTTAAACCAGGCCCAGATCTAGACAGAGAAAATATCGCGAAACAAGAGAATAAAGAACGCGTAGCAGCTTACGGGCGGCGCTTTCTAGAGATAGTTCGGAGCGCTCTCTAACACTCCTCTAACTGAGTTGGTACTGTTTGAGTTGCTGAACGTTTACAGAAACTCACACCTTCTATAAAAAGAGGGATTAAAAACATAGTGTCTCCACCTTGAATTGGGTAAAAACGCGAGTTCTGAGGTCTATTGAGTAGATATCAGAACTCGTTTTGTTATGAATAAATATAAATAGAAAATCTTTCACACCGGCATCTGCCATCGCCACAGACGGAAGAGAGAGACGATCCAGCCGGCCTTAAGGCATCGCCTTGAACTTGTTATATTTGTTGACCTTTTAATTGCGATCCCTGCTAAGTATTTGGGAACTCTAGCCTTTGAAGAGGCTTACCGGCATCACCGGCGAGGGAGAAAATATGAATGAATATGAACTGATCAAGCGTTACACCGCTGGCGAAAGAGATTTTAAGGGAGCCAACTTAGCAGAAGCCAATCTAATTGGGGCGACATTGGCAAGCGTCAACCTATCCGGCGCAAATCTAACAGAAGCCTCTCTGGCAAGAACAGATTTAAGTCGCTCCTCCCTGCTTGAAACTAAATTAAATGGAGCCTTTTTATACGGGGCCGATATGAGTTTTATCAAGCTGAAGGGAAGCAACCTCATAGAAGCAGACCTGACAAAAGCTGATCTCAGAGGGGCGCAACTCGCTAACGTGGATCTGACAGGCGCTAAACTCAGTGGAGCTATCCTCAGCTGGGTCAGTCTTTATCGCGCTAATTTGGCGGGAGTCAACCTGTGTGGAGCGAACCTCAACAGCATTAACCTGCGCTCAGCTAATCTAGCCGGCGCAAACCTGAACTGGGCAAACCTGAGTGGAGCGAGATTGAGCGGAGCATCCCTGAAAGGGGCACAGCTCAATGGAGTTAAACTGAGTCGGGCATTTCTGAATGGACTTAATCTCGAAGGCGTCAATTTTAGCGGGCTTGAGATGAGTGAGGTCAAACTCAACGGAGCCAAATTAAGCGGAATGAACGTTGCCGGTGCGGATTTAACCGGCGCTCAATTGCGCTTAGTTAGCTTTGAAAACGGCAATCTCAAACAGGCAGACTTGCATCAGAGTATCCTCAAAGGCGGTCACTTTAATGGGGCCAATTTGATGAAAACCGATTTACGGGAAGCAGACTTAAGGAATGCAGACCTGAGCGGGGCCAACTTGAACTTGGCCAACCTTGCTGGGGCCGATTTAAGTGGGGCCAACCTACAAGGTGCGTACCTCTGGGGCGCAGAGCTGGATGGGGCTAACTTTGAGGGGGCAGACCTCCGGGGAGCCAGTCTACGGGATGCGGCAATTACTGGCGCAAACTGGCGCAATGCGATCTTTGATGGAGTGTTAATGCCGGATGGCCGGCTTTGCGCTTAGCGAGCACTTTCTGCCAACGGTGAAACTTGGACTGTCTAAAGTTTGCATTTCAACAGTCCTGAGAGAGCGTCATGTTGACAACTTGGTGAAATTCGTCAATAACGGATCTACCATTTTTATTCATGGCGCTGGGATTACTCATCTACCTTTTCAAGGGCGTCAGGCTTGTGGGCGGCTTCTTTGCCGGTTTTTTCGCTCTCAACAAGGTACTCTGGATTTTCTTTTGAGGCGGCGACGTGATGCCCTTTAATATCTGTGGGTGAGGTGAGCTTTTTCTTGACCTGGCCGGTTGTTTTGCCTTGTGAGGTTTTCCACTCAACGCGGTCGCCTTTTTTGAATTCCTCTGTCAAGGGTTTTCTCCTGTTCAATGGTTTTCTCCCACATTATGTTTGGAGATAAAGCCATAGAAATCGGTCTAATTACAGATTACGGGCTTCTAAGTTTCTAGCTGAGAATCCCCCTTTTTGAGGTTGTTTGCTGCCGGCAACAAAATTAGCCACTGCCAAAAAACTGGAATTTTAATATTCAGGTGAGGTGCCGGCGCAGATAGGTGTGACACTCACTTTCTTTATGCCGGTTATAGAAATCTCGTGTAATTTTTATAGATGTAGCGGCTACTGACATCTGTGTCAATATATATTTTGGATACAATTTTCTCTATAATTATAAGTATTGAAATTAAATAATAATTAAATATTTACAGCTTAAGGACAATTATTTATGGCATTTAATAACTAAAAACAAAGTCCTTTACTTGAGCGAAACAGGGGGCAAATGATATGCAAGTTGAAGAATTATTAAGCCAATACGCAGCCGGGGAAAGAGATTTTAGAGAGGCGAATCTGATTGGGGTCAACTTAGAGAGAGCAAACTTGGCAGGAGCAAACTTGTCAGGGGCGTACTTATCCGCCGCTAACCTCAGTCGGGCAATTCTTACAGGAACAAACTTGTCAGGTGCTTTCCTAAATCGGGCAGATTTGAGTTTTGCCAGGGTGAATGAGGCAAGACTCACAGAGGCGGACTTAACAAAAGCTAATTTGAAGGGCGCTTATTTAGTTAAGTCGCTGCTGAATGAAGCAAAACTGAGTGGGGCAATTCTTTCTGGAGTGAACTTAAGTTTATCTAACTTGTGTGGCGTAAATTTATGTGGGGCAGACTTGCGGGGAATTAATTTACGTTCTGCCAATTTAAGGGAAGCCAATTTAAATTGGGCGAACCTGAGTGGGGCGAGATTGAGCGGTGCTCAGTTGCGTGGGGTGTTATTAAATGGCGTAAATTTAAGGGGCGCTTATCTGAATGGCGTAGATTTGAATGGCGTAGATTTGGATGGAGTGAATTTAAGTGACACAAAACTCAGTGGCGCGAATCTCAGCGGAGCAAATTTATCGGCAACAAACTTAACTTCAGCTCAGTTACGTGTAACACTTTTATCTCGCACAAATTTACACGCCGCAAATCTGCATAAAGCTTCTCTCACGAAAGCGGATTTATGTGAAGCAAACTTGAGTAAAGCAGATTTAAGTGAGGCAAATTTAAGTGAAGCAGACTTGACTGGCGCAAATTTAAATAAGGCAAGCCTGCATAATGCAGATTTGAGCTGGGCGAGTTTGCGCGAAGCTTATTTGTGGGGGGCAAATTTGAATGTTGCGGGAATGCGTGGGACAGATTTGAGTGGCGCTAGCCTGCGGGGGGCGTATTTAGAATCAGTTGATTGGCAGGAGGCAATTTTAACCGGCGCAACAATGCCGGATGGCACAATTCATGAGTAGGATAAGTCGCTTGGTAAACGTCAATATTCGGTTACAATTCTCCAGGGAAGCCATAACCTCCGCCTCCCGGAGTTTCTATCACAAATAAATCCCCGGCATTCATTTCAACGACCGCCGTACTGCCTAATTCTTCTACACTTCCATCATTACGATTCACGTAATTTTTTCCTAAAGCACCGGCATCCCCACCATCTAAACCATAAGGCGGAATGATTCGACGACTTGATAAAATTCCAGCCGTCATCGGTTCCAGAAAACGAAGGCGACGAATGACGCCATTTCCGCCGTAAAAATGCCCTTTGCCACCACTATTGGGGCGAATAGAAAAACTTTCTAAAAGTACAGGAAACCGCCATTCTAGAACCTCTGGATCAGTGAGGCGAGAATTTGTCATGTGGGTTTGCACTGCATCGGTGCCGGCAAAATTAGTCCCCGCTCCCGATCCGCCGCAAATAGTTTCATAATATTGATAACGTTCGCTGCCAAAGGTAAAATTATTCATTGTTCCCTGAGAGGCTGCCATCACTCCCAGCGCACAATACAAAGCATCGGTAATATTTTGAGAAGTCTCCACATTGCCGGCAACCACAGCAGCCGGATAACGCGGATTCAGCATACACCCTTCAGGAATAATAATTTCCAAAGGTTTAAGACAACCGGCATTTAAGGGAATATCATCATCGACTAATGTGCGAAAAACATATAAAACTGCTGCTTTGCACACGGCTGCCGGCGCATTAAAATTACTGTTAAGTTGAGAAGAGGTGCCGGTGAAATCTATCTTGGCGCTGCGACTGGATTGATCGATGGAAATTTTGACCTTAATTTCACCGCCATTATCCATCTGATAGGTAAATTCCCCATCTTTTAAAACTGCAATTGCACGGCGTACTGACTCCTCAGCGTTATCCTGTACGAAACCCATATAAGCTTGTACAGTTTCCAAGCCGTAATGCTCAACCATTTTATCTAGTTCTTTCACACCTCGCTCATTGGCGGCAACTTGTGCTTGCAAATCTGCAATATTTTGAACCGGCTTTCGTGCGGGGTAATTTCCCGAAACAAGTTGCTGTAAAAGTTGTTCTTCTTGAAACTTTCCTTGACTCATCAAAAGGAAGTTATCAAATAACACACCCTCTTGCTCCACACTCGTGCTACTTGGCGGCATTGAACCCGGAGTAATTCCGCCGATATCTGCATGGTGTCCCCGTGAGGCGAGGTAGAACAGAGGGGAAGCGGAAGCGGGAGAGAAAACGGGGGTAAGTACGGTAATATCTGGGAGGTGAGTGCCGCCGTTATAGGGATTATTTGACACATAAACATCCCCAGACTTAAGCGTGCCGGCACGTGCAGCAATTAAAGCTTTTACACTTTCACTCATTGAGCCTAAATGTACCGGAATATGAGGGGCATTGGCAATTAGCTCACCCTTGCCATCAAAAATCGCGCAGGAGAAATCGAGTCGTTCTTTAATATTGACAGAGGAACTCGTATTTTGCAGCGTAATTCCCATCTGTTCAGCAATTGCCCGAAACAGATTATTAAAAATTTCCAGCATTACTGGATCTGCTTTATCAATTACAGATAACCGCTGATTAGCAGGAATTTCTTCATCTGCGTTTATCTGCGTGCATCTGCGATTCAAAATTAAATGATTGCGCTCAGTTAATTGCGCTTGCCAAGCCGGTTCAATAATATTCGTCCCCGTTGCTTCAATAATAATTGCCGGCCCTGCAATTTCATCCCCAGGCTGCAAATCTTCTCGCTGAAAAACCGGCACCTCCTCCCACTCGGCGGCAGTATACATCTGTACTGTAGCAACCGGCACCAGCACTGCATCTGTGCGCCGCGAAATCACCGACTCTGCCGGCGACTCCATTTTTTCCACCAACTCAACCGAAACCGCCTCAACAATTAACGCTTTTTCCGGTTGAACAAAGCCATAACGCTGCCGGTGTGCCTCCTCAAATTGCTCCCGCATCGTCGCAGTCTCGCCAAAATCGACAATTAGCGCCGAATCTGTCCCCTCATATCTCAGACGTACCTTCTGCAAAACCTTAAGCGTCTCCATTTGCTTAAGGCTGCCTGCATCTGTGGTTAGTTCCCCTTTTCCTTCGGCCTCTAACTCTGCCAATGCTTGTTTTAATGCCGGCACCAACTCACTGCTTAACTTCGCCTCAACCGCCCGTTCCCGAATCACGCGTACATCAGCCAAACCCATGCCATAAGCCGAAAGCACCCCCGCATAAGGATGAATAAATACCTGTTTCATCCCCAGTGCATCCGCAATTAAGCAAGCGTGTTGCCCACCGGCACCGCCAAAACAACACAAAGTATATTCAGAAACATCATAGCCGCGCTGAAGTGAGATTTTTTTAATCGCACTTGCCATTTTTTCCACAGCGATTGCCAGGAACCCAGCCGCCACTTCTTCTGGGGTGCGGCTGTCCCCCGTCGCCTGCTCAATTTCTTGCGCCAACTGGGCAAACTTCTGTTGCACGATTTCTGCATCCAGCGGTAAATCCCCATTTGGGCCAAATACCTTGGGAAAAAATGCCGGCTGAATTTTGCCGGTGATTACATTGCAATCGGTTACTGTCAGCGGCCCATTTTTCCCGTAGGCAGCGGGTCCCGGATTTGCCCCAGCCGATTCTGGCCCGACGCGATAGCGGGAACCGTCAAAAAATAGAATCGAACCGCCACCGGCAGCCACGGTATGAATTGCCATCATTGGGGTTCGCAGCCGCACACCGGCAATTTCAGTTTCAAATTCTCGCTCGTATTCACCGTTGTAGTGGGCGACATCGGTGGAAGTGCCGCCCATGTCAAAGCTGATGATTTTGCCAAAACCGGCAATCTTGCTCGTCTGCACTGCCCCAACAATGCCACTTGCCGGCCCTGATAAAATACTGTCTTTGCCCTGAAATTGCTGGGCATCCGTCAATCCGCCGTTGGATTGCATAAACATCAGCTTCACAGAATTGCCTAATTCAGCAGCAACTCGATCAACATACCGGCGCAGGATAGGGGACAAATAGGCATCAACGACGGTGGTATCACCTCGGCTTACCAGTTTCATTAATGGGCTAACTTTGTGAGATATTGAAACTTGGGCAAAGCCTATTCCTTGTGCGATTTCAGCAAGACGCTGCTCATGAGTCGAGTAACGATAGCCGTGCATCAACACAATCGCACAACTACGGATGCCGGCATCATAGGCTTCTTGCAACGCGGCGGCTGCACTGGCTTCGTCTAAGGCAATTAACACCTCTCCTTGGGCGCTGTAGCGTTCTTCAACCTCTATGACGCGCTCATAGAGCATTTCTGGCAGGATAATGTTCAGGGCAAAGATATCGGGCCGGTTTTGGTAGCCGATGCGAAGGGCGTCCCCAAAGCCTTTGGTAATCAGTAATACGGTGCGATCGCCTTTCCGTTCCAGCAGGGCATTTGTCGCGACAGTTGTGCCCATTTTGACGACTTCAATGGAATCTGAGGGAATCGGTTGATCGGCACCCATTCCCATCATCTCCCGAATTCCGTGAACTGGCGCATCGCTATAGCGTTCAGGATTTTCTGATAACAGCTTGTGAACCAGCAGTTGCCCATCGGGGCGTTTGGCAACAATGTCGGTAAACGTGCCACCTCGGTCGATCCAAAATTGCCAGCGATTACTGAGATTTGGGGAAGTGTTCATTGTGAAACGAGTAAAAACGACTGTTATGAGTTTATATTTATTTTTTTTAGCGATTATTCAGATTTGGAGAAGTGTTCATTGCGAAACGAGTAAAAACGACTGTTATCACTTTATATTTATTTTGTTTGCTGAAATCGGCAACTGTTAGCAGAAAACCGCATCAGTTCATTTTTACCCAGAAGGGCCGTATCATGTCTCTCAATATATTCATTCGGAAAACCACGCACTTTGTTTTGTGGCGTCCGGGATCGTTGGAACCGACACCGGCACTCTACATTGGCACTTTCAAAACATCCGAGTCACCGACTTTTGACAATTTTCGAGAAATTCCGCTGAAACAATCCGCGCAATTTTCCGATTTATGGGAAATGCCGGCACAAGAGTGTGATTTAAAAGACGGACAAGTTTATTACTACTGGTTTAAAGTTCGTGACACCGCCCCTTATAGCGAAGCCTATCAAGTCGTTTACTGCACCGATCCGATGGCTTGGACAGTGGATCGGCGGTTTCCCGCGCCGGTGCCGGCAGAGAACGGCGGAATTGCCAGTTTCGATGCTGCCAGTGTGGTGTTATTTAAAAATGGTCAGCTAGTCCCCTGTGATCCTCAAGGGCAAACTGTTAGCTGGGAAGGAGATGCAGATTTGCCGGCACTGCCAACGAATAACCGGCTCGTTATTTACGAATTACCGACTCGTTGGGCACGAATTGACTCAACTGCTGAAATTGTAGTTGGCAACGGCACATTTCGTGATGTCCTTTCTCTATTAGTCCCAGACAAAACCGCACCAACATTTCCCACCCTTAATGAAGTAAAAAACCGCGCTCATCTTGTCGAACTCGGTGTGAATGCGCTGGAATTGCTGCCGCCATCCGATAGCGACGATAAGCTGGAATGGGGTTATGGCACCGGCAACTATTTCGCCGCAGATTTCGATTTAGGATTGCCAGATCATCAGTCAGAACCCACCGCTTCAACCGATTTAGCCAATTTAATTAAAGTTTGTCATCAGCATGGCTTGCGCTTCTTTGTCGATGCGGTGATGGCTTTTTCGCGTAATAATCCTTACCACAATATTAGCTTTCTCGATTTCTACATCAAATGGGGTGCCGGTGATCCAGAACAAGGCAGTCGAGATGGATTTGGAGGAGATTTATTCAAATATAATTATTGGGTGGAAGGTTATCACCCAATAACTGGAGAAAAATCTTGGTTTGTGCCGGCTCGTGAATACATGAAAGCCTACGCCGCCCACTGGCTGCAATATTACCGCGTTGATGGTTTGCGCCTTGATAGCGTGAATAATGTTGGCAATTATGACTTTTTAGAGGAATTTAAAAACTTCTCTCGCTCGCTTTGGCGGGAACGCTGGGGAAATCAAAACGGAGCCGATGAGCGTTTCCTTGTTGTAGGTGAAGAGTTAAGTGTTCCGCTGTCTCTAGTTCGGCAAAATCGTCTAGATGGGTTGTGGAATGAAAAGTTCAAGCAAATTATCCGGCGGGTAATTTTAGGTCAAAATGCCTTTGATGAATCCAGCTTTGAGTGGAGTGTGCGTAAACTGATTGACTGCCGGCTTTTAGGATTTGCCAATGATTACGAGGCGGTTAATTATCTAACGTCTCACGATATTGGCGGCATGGGAAATGAGCGCTTCTTTAATTGGCTGAAAAATAATGGAATTGATCACACCGAACCGCGCATTAAGTTAGCATTTACCTGCTTATTAACGGCTGTGGGAGTTCCGATGATTTTTGCTGGCGATGAATTTGCAGATGAGCAAGATTTGGATCTCAGTAACGAACATGGAAATCACAAACAAATTGATCCGGTTAACTACAGTCGTGTGAAAGAAGATTGGCGGCAGCGCATTTTTCAATATGTCGCCAGATTAATTAAATTTCGCACAACTTCTGAGGCTTTTTCAGTCAGTGATACCCACTTTATTCACTGTGACTTCAACGAAGGAAAGCGAGTTGTTGTCTGGCAGCGCGGCAATCAAGCTGATAAATTAGTGGTTGTGGTTGCCAATTTCTCTGATTACGGCACACCTCCAGGTTCAGAGTATAAAGTTCCGAATTGGCCGGGAATTCCTGCCGGCAAGCAGTGGAAGGAAATTTCCCAAGATCGGATGGTGCCAAATGAGTGGGCCGGTAGAGAAGGGATTTTTCCTTGGGAAGCGAAAGTTTACGCAATGGTTTAATAATTGAAAAAGTTAGCGATCACGTTTTAGTAGCGTGATCGCTGCTTGATAAAAGCTTTACCTGTAGTTATTTTTCGTTCAGTAATTTGTAAAGCTTTTCAGCAATCTGAGCTTGTATGTCTAACGACAATTCCCCCAATTCTCGATGGATGACTGCGGTAGAAACCGTCACCAATTGGTGTAATCTAATGGTGGATGGAACTCGCAATCCTGAAGCTGCGAAATCTGGATGCGTGGTATCTAATACGATGTCTGTTTCCACCAAATTAGAGGGGATAGGACTGGTAATATAAGCCAAAATGATGTGCTGGCGTGAGCCTAAAGGGTTCGTTAAGCAAGCAGTTGGACGCAGCTTATTAGCTGATAGATCGTCATAGGGAAAAAGCGCAAGGAAAATCTTACCCTTCGTCATGGAATGGTTTATCATCAGCTAGGGTGTAAATGCCTTCTTCAGACTTTGTTGGGGAGATAAAATTAGAAGCGCTGATCACTGATTTAGCCTATTCTGGGTCATTAAAGGGTTTGTCATCCGCTAAAGTTCTAAATATCTTATTTAGGGGCTTTGAGAAAATCAAAGGCTGGATTATTAGCTGCTGCGTGGAGCATTCATGTTTGTCTACTTCCTCTGAATTATTTTATTCTAGTTCATTTATCTAAATCTTCAGGATCAGATAGTGCGGAAAGCTTCTAATATGTGCTTGGGCAAGAATAGATGGGTAACATCTTTTAATTTCTCACGATAACCATACATCCGTGCGTGCTGATGCACGGTATCCATCACTTTTTGTATTGTCCATAAAATCTCAATAATAAAACCGGCTTCATTTCATAATAAAGCCGGCAAAAAGCTGTGTGCAGTTGCTCGCAACAAAGCGCGAGTCTTTCACGTCATTTCAGTGTAAGCTGCCGGCGCATTTTATGGGAATATAGTATGGCTCTAGCAGATGAAATGCGCCTCTAAATACTTCAACAATCTGCCGACCACCCTCATCCTTATGGGTGAACTGATGGAGCGATTGATAAAGCCTTCTACTGGATGAACTGATTAGGCGATGGTGGCTATGGGTGTGACCCCTTACCTTGGTAAATGTAGACATTCACTCCACCCAGAAAACAATGCAAACCACAGATAACCAAACCATCCAAGCTCAAGCTGCTGCCGCTCAATTGAATAAACCCCAACTGCTCTTTGGATCTAAGGGAGAAGCGGTTAAGGAAATGCAAAAACTCCTGATTCATTGGGGTTACTGCATCAATGCTGATGGCCACTTCGGACATAAAACTTTAGAAGCCGTTAAAGCCTATCAGCGCCGTGTTTTCCTTAAAGCTGATGGAATTGTGGGAAATATCACTTGGCAAGCACTCTACACCGGCGCACCCATTAATATGCCGGTGTTGCGTAAAGGCAGTAAAGGTCAGGCTGTAATGACTTTACAACAAGCCCTCAAAGATGCCGGTAATTATAAATCCACCATTGACGGTGATTTTGGCCCTGGGACTGATGGAGGGCTTCGAGCATTCCAAAAAAATGCCAATTTAGCCGTTGATGGCATCACCGGCAGCTCAACTTGGTATGCCTTGAGCCGAATTTACGCGCCCTATCACTGCTAATTCCGGGAAACCGCATTGAGCAAGTGCGTTTTCAGTTCTGTAAATATAGCGGTTTTCAGCTAACTGCAAGCCGCTATAACTCTCAAATTATAAAACCGGCTTCATTCCTTAACGAGCCGGCTAACTTCTATAAACTTAAAAAGTGCCGGGGTAGCCATCCAAAACATCGTGATCGCTACCCCGGCATTTTTAATGGGTTTCCCAGTCTGGACAATTTGCATCATCCCAACCGCTGGGGTGCATCCCGCAAACTAACAAATTTCCCCCGTAAACATGACCATGATAGTTGCGGCAACCCATACAAGCTGGATGTTTTTGTGACGTGGGTTCCACATAATGCACAAACTGTTCAGGCTGATCGGTAAAATCTAATTCTTCCAGTTCCAAATAAACATCGAACATCGGCTCGACAAGTTCATTCAAAAACCGATCCAGATCATTGACAAAAGTATTCTGTACTTGTGCTGTAATTTCTTCAGAAAGCTCGAAGAAGGCATCGACCGCTTCGAGCGCCTCTTCCGTTACTTCGATGAAGAACTGTT
Organism: Microcoleus sp. FACHB-672; assembly: GCF_014695725.1. Taxonomy (NCBI): domain Bacteria; kingdom Bacillati; phylum Cyanobacteriota; class Cyanophyceae; order Oscillatoriales; family Microcoleaceae; genus Microcoleus; species Microcoleus sp. FACHB-672. The sequence continues at coordinate 475,795 of NZ_JACJOU010000019.1, forward strand.
CAACCTCGTGAGTCGCCTCTTCCAGCATCTCAAAAAAACTTTTTTGCCAGTCTTCCATTGGCGTGTAATCTTGCTCTTAAAAAACATCATAAAAGTGCAGCTTGAGCCGCAAAGCGGGAATCCTGCACTTCTTTCTCCATTGTGATCCGTGATCAGGGAATGTGGAGTGGATTGCTGCACTCATCTTCACACTCTGTAATCTCTTCCAGGGAATACAACCATCGGCTCTTTTGCTATCCCTGTTGTGTGAGTCTACTCGCGCTGTAGCCGGCGCAACTCTTCCTGCAACGCTTGTACCTGATCACGCAGGTGATCTGCCTTTTTCGTTTCCGGTGTTGATGGTTCCTCTTCATCGAGGATCTCGATCCGTCTTGGCTCAGCCGGCCCTTCTTTCGTGGCTGTTCCTGCCGGCGGCTGCTGTTGCGCCTTAATCACCATATCATCAACAAACTTGCGGGCTTCTTCTGCTGTCATCTCGCCCCGCTCAACCATTTCATCTGCAAGCTTTTGAGCTTGGGTTCGCAGCTGGCTCAACGTGCTGCCGGCCCTCTCGCCGGCATAAGAAGCCAGCCCAACGCCGAGGTAAAAAGCCTTTTGAACAATATCTCCTAAACCAGCCATTGCTAGTGAGGCTCCTTGAGAACACAAGTATCTGATGATTCCAGCATAAAGTTAAAGCTGGCTGATTGCCCACTGGACTCAAGGCGTAAAAAAAAAGTGACCCGGAGTCCACGCCTACCACAAGCATCCCGTGTTGCTGCTACCTTCCGGTCCTGACAAGATTTAGGCGTTGCGATCGCATGAGTCCGAGCCAATAACACTATAACATAACTGTTCACTCTACGACCACGCACCACTCGTAAATGTCATATTTAACACAGCCATTTTTCACTAAGGGATCTTGGGCAACCAGCGCGTGGGCTTCTTCCTTGGATGCTGCCTCAAACAGCAGCATTCCGCCGCCACGTCGCGCCCAGTAGCCGGTTCGCGCCTTATGTCCTTTCTCAATCAAGTCTTGGACATAAGCTTTGTGTGCTGGCACATACTGGTCAAACGTAGATTTATCGACAATTCCTTCCTCAATCTTGACAAACCAAGGCATCGTATTAGTAGTGATTAGTAGGGATTAGTGATGGACAAATCTAAAAGTCGCTACTTCATTGCGCTCCTGCCACCCAAGGACATTAGAACCCATGTCAACGGTATCAAGCAATACTTTGCCGATCACTACGACAGCCGCGCTGCTTTTAAATCTCCTCCCCATATCACGCTGCAACCACCCTTTGAATGGCTGACTGAGGAGGTGCCGGTGTTGGAGGGGTGTTTGACTAAATTTGCCAGTGAACGCCCTTCTATTCCTATTACTCTCTCTGGCTTTGCTGCCTTTGTCCCCCGCGTCATCTACGTCAATGTTATAAAAACGCCGGCTTTGCTCACCTTGCAAGCCGGCTTAATGACGCATTTGGAAACTACCCTAGGCATTACCGATCCCAAATCAAAACAGCGTCCTTATGCGCCACACATGACGGTTGCTTTTAGAGACTTGAGCCGGCAAAATTTCAAAGCTGCTTGGCCAGAATTTCAGGATCGAGAACTGCATTTTGAGTTTACAGCCGGCAACCTGACATTGCTAATTCATGATGGCAAGCAGTGGAATATTAATACTGAGTTTCCATTTCAACTGGCTTCTTAGTGCAGACATAACGCCTTTTAGCTTCACATCAGTCATTCCCAGGCACTTGCCTGGGAACGAACTCGCTTTACTTTTTACTAGCTTTTTGGGCGGTGAATAATTGACTCAACAACGCGGCGCTTGCTATTCGGTTCAATCCCAATTAGACGTACATAATCCCCACTGTGTTCATGCAGACACGCTTCCAATGCTGAGATCGCTTCAGACTCTTGATTAGCTGGAATTGAAGCACAACTTATCCAAGAATTCGTCCGGAACCGGCGCTGATCCACATACTCAATGCCAAGGCGATAGCCACCCCGCACAATTTGTTGCAGCTGTTCCATCACTTCTGTACTGAGTTGCGAATTATGACCGTTGCCGGCGTGGGTCACCTGCTGGTAAGCTGCAACATGAGTTGGATCATTTGCTATCTCATTGCGATCAACCGCCTTTTGGGCTTCCCTCTCGGTTGATGATAGTTGATTAGTCGGTTGATAAGATGAGGATTGATTTGTCGGTTGATTTCTCGATTGATTTGCCGATTGATAAGATGAGGGTTGATTTCCCGATTGATTTGCCGGCTGATAAGATGAAGGTTGATTTCCCGATTGATTTGCCGGTTGATTACCCGGCTGATTATTTGAGCGCAAGACTTGATTATATTCTTTTGCCAGCCCTGTTTTCAGCACCCGTTGCTGTTCCTGGCTCATCAAATTACCAAATTCGATTAAGCGAGACAAACTGAAATCTGGTTTAGGAAATTGTGGCTTGCCTTCAGAGCTATTTGCTACACGCGAGGAAATCCGCTCAATTCCTGTTTTGTAAATAAATTCTCGGATTTGCTCATCATAAAGCCGCGCCCGCAACGCACCGTAGAAATCAATCGCTTGATTGGGAAATGTATCAACAAGTTTTTCAACGTCTTTGCGAGAAAGTTCATCTTGCTCAAAAATACCGGAAACGATACCAACTCGGTCATCTCTGTCTGGTTCCCAGTAGAATTTTTCCATCCGTCCATCCCGAATCAGCGGCTCATATAGGGTGGAAAAGTCGTTGCCGGTGACAAGAATGGGGACACGGTGTAGAGGCGTGGAATCATAACTGCCAGGGAGTTGCACATTGGTGGGGTTATCGGCAATGTTCATCAGGGTGCCGTTCACCATCTGTGTGTTCACCGTGTATTGAGTGGTTGAGTCAAACCGCCCCGCACCGGCATCCAAATCGTTAATCATTAATACGCACATCTTGCCGCGCACTTTAATTAACTCTGCTGCTTCCCGATAGCGCAGGCGAACCAAACGTGATGGATCTCCCGCATCTGGACTTTCCAACTCGCCGGCAGACATATGAATGACTTCAATGCCCATCCTTTGGAAAATTTGTTCGCATTGAAAGGTTTTGCCCTCTCCCTTGCGTCCATGAATGCCGAGAATCAGTGGAACTCGTACTTTCGGAAGGTCTAAGAAGTTTTTGGTGATGTGAACCGCAACTTTATCTAAAAAACGGGGAGAAATGTAATACGTCATTGGTCTAATTTTTAGCGTTCGCTCTGATTTCCCTTATTGTTAAGATTTTATGACAAAATGACAGGTTTGTAGAATTTTTCTTAATAGCCAGTACCAATCCACAGCTACGAAAAAGCGAACTCAAGAGTTTTGACAAATAAACCGTATGGAGGCAATCAATAACCTCTGTCAAAGCAAGGCATAACCGGCCTCGGCTTTATTTAATCTACTTGATAAGCGATTAGGCACTTCAGATATTATTTGCGCTTATGGAACTCATATAAACTCGAGTGACCGACACGCACAGGATACGGCGCAAGTCCTTCCCCCTTTTTGTAGATTTAGCAATAAAATAATTAATACAAAATAGGATAAAATTTTTTATGTCGATTTATTCAACAGCTTGGTTATGGAAAAATGATTTTAATCTAACGATTTGAATTATTGTTTTTAAATTTAAAATTTATGGAAATAGCATTATTTTTTTTTTATAGGCAATTAAAGTTTAAAAAGTTACAGCTAACAAAAGAAGAAATGACAAAAAAATGCCGGGTGCATCCTATTTTTGTCAATTTGGAGTGGGAGCATTTTGCTGCTCCAGATGACAGCTAGCCAGCAAGAAGCCCCCGCTCCAAATATTTTTGCCAACTGGGATGTACCCAAAATTTCCCCTTATAAAGAGAAATTGTTTTTTGACCTTTTAATTATGCTGCTGCCTTCTCTTCCATGAGTGTAAACATCTTTTTAGTAGCACCGCAAATCGGGCAAACCCAATCTTCTGGAATCTCTTCAAAAGGTGTGCCGGCAGCAATTCCTGAATCTGGATCGCCAACAGCCGGATCGTAAATCATGCTGCACTTTTTGCAGATCCAGCGACTGGTAGCTGGGTTATCGCTGACAACTCTCGGTGCCGGCTTTTCTCCCTCTAATTCTTGTAGCGCTTCTGTATAACGCTCTGCATGGAATTGCTCTATGTGTTTGAGCAATCCAAAACGTTGAGCTGCTTGCCGAAACATCTGTGCGTGCTCTGCAGATTCCGCTGCTTGAGCTTTAAATTCATCTGCCGCGCCACTGTCGCGATCTCGCTCAGCATCTGCTGCAAAATCCGGATACATTGTCTTGTATTCATACGTCTCGCCCTCAACTGCTAGGGAAAGACAGCGAGACATAATTTCGTGCTTTTGGGCGTCAGATAAACCGGCTGCATCTTTTACAGCGAGTTCTGGATGCAACAAAGAAAAGTGGGCAAACGCGTGTTCTGTTTCTTGCGCTGCTGTTTCTTTGAATAACTTGGATATCTCCCCAAACCCTAATTGACGGGCGACTTCTGCAAAAAATAGATACTTCCGATTCGCCATTGATTCGCCGGCGAAGGCAGCTTCTAAGTTTTTAAAGGTATTAGAATTTGACAGATCCATTTCGTTGGATGAGTCTGGACTCATAAGTGTTCTCCCCTTGATTTGTGTTTTCCTCACCGGGCAAGTTTTCCCTACCCTAGTGGGTTGATTTTAGCGGCATCTTTGACTGTTAAAGTCAGGGTTAGCTGACGGTAAAAGATGCGCGAGGGGGATAATTTTGTAGAACCGGCACCCCATTTGCCCAAAAAGCCGGCACTGTCTACGTTGCTGTTTCTTTCCCTAAATTCCTAAAAACTCCCGCACCAACTTTAAATAAGTCGCGGGATCTTCGAGCATGGGAAAGTGAGCGGTATCTTGAATCAAGGCAAACTCAACTTTTTCACTGAGCGAGGCTGCGTGCCGGCCCATTTTTGCTGGAATAATTTGGTCATACTCACCAGCTACCAGCAGCGTCGGCACCTTCAATTGAGCAAATTCTTGCGGCATCACCAAAGATGCTTTCTCACTCACCGAGGTAAAAATCGTGCCCATTGCCGCCGCATAATCTGCCTCCAGAAAATCTTCCATGAAAGAGCGTCTTAGGTTGCCGGCAATACTCTTGCGAAGGAACCGTGCCATAAACATCCGATCTGCAAAAGGAATGTTTACTAGCCATTTGGGGCGAAATTTGACTACATAGCCGCCAAATTTATGAAATGCCTTAAACGCCTTTTCTTCGTACTCAAAAACCCCACTACAGGTTAAAATCGCACGTTCCACTCGTTCTGGATAGCGGTTAAGAAACAGCGTCGCCACAGACGCTCCCATTGAATGGGCGTTGAGATACACTCGCTGTAGCTGCAAAGCATTTAGCAACCCCAGCAAGTCCTCAGCATAGCTTTCCATTTCATAATCTAATTCTTCCTGCGTCTGCGGCTCAGGCTGCTGCTGCGGCAATTTGGAACGCCCAAACCCACGCATATCATAAAGCAGGCAATCAAATTCATCAGCGAGTGCCTTTGCCGTCGTTTCCCAGTAACGAGCCGAGCCGGCCCATCCGTGCATAAAAATCATCACCGGCTTGTTTTCTGAAGCTGCCGGTGATTTAACCCATTCGTAATAATGTTCGACGCCGCGAACCTGAATGTAGGGCATCCTGAAAGTGCTTGTTGCGAATAAAGTATAAAGCATTGAGTGTAGAGCCGGCGAAGCAATCTCACCTTAACCCTATTCCCAATGCTCCATTTTAAGCTGATTCTGGCTTCGGCAACGAAGACGGATGTACCAAAAGTTCCGCTGTTGAGCGTTTCTCTACCATTTCTCGCGTAATCATACAGCGCGATACATCCTTGCGGGAAGGCAACTCGTACATCACATCGAGCATCAACTCTTCCACGATGCCCCGCAGCGCCCGTGCGCCGGTTTTGCGGCGGTAAGCTTCTTGAGCGATCGCCCGAATTGCCTCTGCCTTAAACTCTAACTGCACGTTGTCCATCTTCAGCAGCTTTTGGTACTGCTTCACGAGGGCATTGCGCGGCTGAGTCAAGATTGCCATGAGGGCTTCCTCATCTAGCGGTTCCACCACTGCCACCATCGGCACCCGCCCGATGAACTCTGGAATCATGCCAAACTTCACCAAGTCATCGGGTTCCAGTTGTTTGAGAATATCTGTTGCGCGTTTTTCCTTGGGCTGACTTTCTCCAGGCTGAACAAAGCCCATTGATTTTTTTCCGATGCGCTGTTCAACCACTTTATCCAGCCCCACAAATGCGCCCCCGCAAACAAACAGGATATTGCTTGTGTCTATCTGGATGCAATCTTGATAGGGGTGCTTGCGTCCTCCTTGAGGTGGGACATTGGCGATGGTGCCTTCCAGCATTTTCAGCAGTGCTTGCTGTACGCCTTCGCCGGAGACATCGCGCGTGATTGAGGGATTTTCGCTCTTACGAGCAATCTTGTCGATTTCATCAATGTAGATAATCCCGCGTTGGGCCTCTTCTACATCCAAGTCTGCGACTTGCAGCAGCCGCAGCAGAATATTTTCCACATCTTCCCCAACGTACCCCGCTTCTGTCAGCGTTGTGGCATCCGCGACGGCAAAGGGAACGTCAAGAATATCCGCCAGGGTTTGAGCCAAGAGCGTTTTGCCGCAGCCGGTGGGACCCATTAGCAAAATGTTAGACTTTTGCAGCTCCACCGTATCGTCAGGCGCGGCTTTCCCGTTAACTTTGGATTGGGCAAAGCTCAGACGCTTGTAGTGGTTGTAAACCGCCACTGACAGCACCTTTTTCGCTTCATCTTGGCCAATCACGTGTTCGTCGAGATATTTCTTAATTTCCCTTGGCTTAGGAATTTGATTCAGCGATAAATTCGCAGAACGAGCTCGCCGCTTCTGAGGCGGTTCAGAACGCGGGGTCGGTTGGGGAGTCGCAGAGCCGGCATCAAACAGCTCTTCGTCTAAAATTTCATTGCACAGGTCTACGCATTCATCGCAAATGTAGACTCCCGGACCGGCAATCAACTTGCGGACTTGCTCCTGAGACTTGCCACAAAAGGAACATTTTAGATGGGAGTCGTACTTGGACATATCTGCCTCTCATTTCTATGCGCTAACAGCCTCTCCGGGGGTGGGAAGGCTCTGCTTTGATACCACCTGGTCAATCAGGCCATAATTTTTGGCCTCTAAAGCCGACATATAGTAGTCGCGTTCGGTATCGACTTCTACTTTTTCAAAAGGCTGACCCGTGTGCAAGGCCAGTAACTCATTGAGATTGCGCTTGATATATAGAATTTCTTTGGCTTGAATTTCGATATCAATCGCTTGCCCTTGAGCACCACCAAGGGGTTGGTGAATCATAATCCGGGCGCTTGGCAAAGACATCCGTTTGCCCTTGGTTCCCCCGGAGAGTAGAAACGCCCCCATGCTTGCTGCATGGCCAAAACAAATGGTCACCACATCGGGGCGAATCTGTTGCATGGTGTCGTAAATTGCCATGCCGGCGTAAACCGAGCCACCCGGAGAGTTGATGTAGATCTGAATATCTTTTTCTGAGTCTTCAGCTTCTAGATACAACAACTGCGCCACAATTGAGTCTGCCACGGCATCGTCAATTGGCGTTCCCAGAAACACGATCCTCTCGCGCAGCAGCCGTGAGTAAATATCAAACGCCCGTTCCCCCACGCCGGACTGTTCCACCACCATCGGGAGGACAGCATCTGCGCCGGAGCGAATCTCCAAGCGACTCAAGTTGATAAATGGGTCATTTTGGGACTGAGATACAAGCATAGGAGTTAACTCAAAGCGTGCAATTTAGCATCTAGCTGTTAAGGGAATTTTCCAGATGGCAGCAACGACTGCCTCTGGTATCTGTCACCATTATGCCGCAGCTAGATGGACTCTGCCGGTTTGTTTCGGGAAAAATGCCCGAATGGCTCACAAATCCCGCGACTTGTTCTTGCTTAAGGGCAAAGCTTGCCGGGAATCACCGGCTTCAGGTTGGCTCTCCAGAAGATGAGACAGTCGGCTCATCCACTTGAGTCACTTCAGCTTCAAGAATTTGCTCTGATGCTTCAGGCGTTGCTTCTTCCTCAAGTTCGCCCTCATCTTTTTTCGTTAAAGAACCTTCTGGCAGCAGTTCGATGTTCGCATTTTCTGCCAACCATTCGAGGGTTTTTTCTCGCTGTAGCTCTGCTTGGACAAAATCGCGCACCCTGACTGGATCAATGGATTGACCGGCAAGCTGGGCCACTACTTCTTCGATCCGGGTATCAATCTCTGCCTCTGTGGGTTCGATTGATTCTAGCTTGGCAATTTCTTGCAGAGCACGAGCCTGTTTGATCCGCTCAATCGCTTCCGGACGTGAACGCTCCCGCATCTGGGGCAGATTTTCTTCACTATATAGCTGCTTAACATCTAAGCCATAATTTCCCAGCTGGATGGCCATTTGCTTGAGCAGGTACTCAACTTCTCGCTCAATCAGCGTTTCCGGAATTTCCATTTCTACGTGGTTTAAAAGCTCCTTGAGCAAGGCTTGCTCTTTGTTGGCTTTTGTTTCCTTATCGGCATCCTCTTTATACTTGGACTCGACCGATTCTCGCAGTTCTGCTAAGGTTTGGAACTCGCTGACTTCTTGGGCGAAGTCATCATCCAATGGGGGCAGCTCTTTTTCTTTGAGGTCTTGCAGGGTAATAGTGAAAATCGTAGATCTGCCGGCCAGGTCTTCGCGGGTGTAATCTTCCGGAAACTTAACGGTGACTTCTTTGGTTTCTCCCAAATTCATGCCAAAGATGCCTTCGATGAAGCCGGGAATAAACTTGCCTTCTACCAATTCCACTTGAAAGTCCGTTGCTTGCGCCCCTGGAACTTCTTCGGTGGCTTCCTCTGCTGAGTCACTGGCAAACCGTGCACTATAGTCAACGACTGCCATATCTCCCTGCTGTGCCGGTCGCCCTTCTACCGGAATTAAGGTAGCCTGCTCGCCTCGTCGCTGTTCTAGAAACTTATCGACTTGGCTAGAATCTGGCTTGACTTCTTCAGCCTGTACGGTCAATCCTTTGTAGTCACTCACCTGCACCGCCGGCTCTACATCCACTGTGGCTTTGTAGGTTAGCGGCTCTCCGGGTTTAAACTGGGTGATCAGTTCCTCGAAGGACGTGAGGAGTTGATAGTTGCCGATCGCTGGAATCGATTCCTGCTTGATGGCTGCTTCCAGGCCATTTTGAATCAAGTCTTCCAAAGTGGCGGCTTTGATGCGGACGGTTCCTAAGCGCTGGAGCAATATCTGGCGAGGAACCTTGCCTTTGCGAAACCCAGGAATATTCGCTGTGCGGCTGAGGTCTTGAATGACCCGCTCGTAGGTCTTTGTAGACATTTCTGGGGGAATTTCGATTTCTAGGCCAACTTGGCTAGCTGGAAGCTTTTCCTGGGTGACTTTCATGGGCGCGTTCGTTTCAGACAACAGCTGTGATGGTTCTTGATCGGTTTTACTCGGTGCTTCACCGGCTGAGATTGCGTTAAAGGCGATCCTCCAGCGATGGAGGTCAGCATCGCCTAGCAGCTCGCAGTCGGTGATGGGATCGGGCCGGACAAGACCGCTAGCTCTAACTGGGTATTTCCAGCCCAAACTTCCGGTTGCGATCACCGTTCAAATTTCTATCGTAACCGATCCAAACGCAGTATTTTGTTTAATGTTTAATTCTATGGCCTGCCAGTGAGGGAGGTTTGAAGGAGGCTGATCTCAGTGCCTGGATGCCAGCCTGTCTCAGCGGCTGTAGTGCAGCTAGGAACCGGATCAAGATTGGGGGACAATTTCTGTGATAAGCTTGTTAACCTAAAGACATCTTCTAAACTGTGCGATGGGAAAGCCAGTTAATTAGGCTCCTGGGCTTTTGGCCGGCCTACACGCTTTCAAAATAGGCTAATTAAAGATAAATTTATAACAGCGTTGCAGGTTGAATCGGTTATTCTAGTTGAAATGCCCATAAAAGGCGCACTAGCCGGGAGACTGGATCGGCAGGGTGTAAACATGAAAAGCCCCAAAGAAAATTTACTTTTTCAGATAAAATTTAATGGAAAGTCAAAAGTAATTACTGCTAAATTTTAGATTTAATGAATTTTTTTTTGATGTTTGATGTTTGAAGATCTCGAAGTTAATAAACAATGGTGATGAGTTAACAGGAGGAAAAAAATTTGCCTGAATCTTATCGAGTAGCAATTTTAGGAGCCACCGGCGCAGTTGGCACAGAATTGCTGGAATTACTGGAAAACCGGAACTTTCCCCTCAGTGAGCTTAAGCTGTTAGCTTCCCCGCGCTCAGCAGGGCGGACTTTACCGTTTAAAGGCGAACAACTGCTGGTGGAACCTGTGGGAGAGGGTTCGTTTGAAAATGTGGATATCGTTCTGGCATCTGCCGGCGGCTCAACCTCGAAACAGTGGGCGCATAAAGCGGTAGCAGCCGGTGCGGTGGTGATCGATAACTCCAGCGCGTTTCGCATGGATTCGCAAGTTCCCCTTGTGGTGCCTGAGGTGAATCCAGAAGCAGCGGCCAATCATCGGGGAATTATTGCCAATCCTAACTGCACCACGATTTTAATGAGCGTAGCAGTTTGGCCCCTGCATAAAGTTCAGCCAGTGCAGCGCATCGTTGCCGCCACCTACCAATCTGCAAGTGGTGCCGGTGCGCGGGCGATGGAAGAAATGAAAGAGCAAGCACAAGCGATTTTGGATGGAAAAACACCCAAAACAGAAATCTTCCCTTACCCTCTAGCCTTTAATTTATTCCCGCATAACTCCCCGCTAAATGATCAGGGATACTGTGAGGAAGAGATGAAGATGGTAAATGAGACACGCAAGATTTTCGGTGCGCCGGCATTGCGAGTCAGTGCGACGTGTGTGCGGGTTCCCGTATTGCGTGCCCATTCAGAAGCCATTAACCTAGAGTTTGGCCAACCGTTTAGTGTGGCTAAAGCGCGGGAAATCCTCTCAGAAGCTCCAGGGGTTGAGTTAGTAGAAGATTGGCAGGCAAATTACTTCCCCATGCCGTTTGAAGCGACAGGTCGGGATGACGTATTAGTTGGCAGAATTCGTCAGGATATTTCTCATCCTTGCGGCTTAGAACTGTGGCTGAGCGGGGATCAAATTCGTAAAGGCGCGGCTTTAAATGCCGTACAAATTGCGGAATTATTGGTCGCTAAAAATTTGTTAAAGCCGGCAGTTGCGCTCGGTGCGAATAGCTAAAGGTTAATCGCTAATTGCGTCTTTTGTCCCTAGTCCTTAGTCCGGCAATAATTTCTAAGTGGACAAAGGATAAAGGACTCTTGCACAAAAGACAAGCATACAAAAATAACTTAGGTAGAAACGTGTGGTAAATTTTGGACGGGTTGTGACGGCAATGCTTACGCCGTTCAAAGAAGATGGGAGTGTCAACTACGCAGTCGCTGAGAGACTGGCGGCGCATTTAGCGTCTCACGGATCAGATGCTTTAGTCGTTTGCGGGACAACCGGCGAGTCTCCCACATTAAGCTGGGACGAAGAATACCAGTTATTTCAGGTTGTGCAACAAGCCGTTGCCGGTAAAGCAAAAGTGATCGCCGGCACCGGCTCCAATTCCACGACAGAGGCGATCGCAGCGACCCAAAAAGCCGCTAGAATAGGATTGGACGGTTCTTTGCAGGTTGTCCCCTACTACAACAAGCCACCCCAGGAGGGACTTTATCAGCATTTCAAAGCGATCGCCGGTGCAGTGCCCGACCTACCGTTGATGCTGTACAACATTCCGGGACGCACTGGCCAAAATCTTTTGCCAGAAACCGTTGCGAAATTAGCTGAAGTTCCCAACATTGTGGCAATCAAGGAAGCAAGTGGCAACCTGGATCAAGTCACTCAAGTTCGACACGCCACGCCAGAGGAATTCAAGATATACTCTGGAGATGATTCCCTTACCCTTCCCATGTTGGCGGTTGGGGCTGCCGGCGTCGTCAGTGTTGCCTCTCATTTGGTGGGAGAACAACTCCAAGAAATGATCGAAGCATTTGAAACTGGCAAAACCGGCAAGGCAACTCAAATACACCTGCAATTATTCCCCCTATTTAAAGCCCTGTTTGCAACAACCAATCCAATTCCAGTCAAGACAGCGCTTAAACTTCAAGGCTGGGATGTGGGTTCAACACGCTTACCCCTGTGTGATCCACCGGCTGAAGTCAGTCAAGCTTTATCAGCGGTGCTCAAAGAGTTATCTCTCCTGCAAACTAGCGTGTGGTAGTGATCCAGGTTTTTTGCAAAATTGAATACTTTGAAGGCGATGCCTTACCCCTGATCTTTCAGGAAAACTGTTATTTGCTAGATGTCAATAGCGAATCGCTAATGACTAAACAAGCGGATTAAGTGCAAATTAGCAATGCAATGATTAGCTAAATTCATTTGCAACTGTTAACAACCAAATTATCTATCAAAAGGATGTCCATGACCCAAAACGAATCTTCAACAGCCCTAAAAATTATTCCCCTAGGGGGATTGCACGAAATCGGCAAAAATACGTGCGTCTTTGAATACAACGACGAAATGATTTTGTTGGATGCCGGTTTAGCATTTCCCACCGACTCCATGCACGGGGTAAATATTGTCCTGCCAGACATGACCTACGTGCGGGAAAACCGGCACAAAATTAAAGGCATGATTGTCACCCACGGTCATGAAGACCACATCGGCGGCATTGCCTTTCACTTAAAGCAATTTGACATTCCAGTAATTTACGGCCCGCGCTTAGCAATGGCCTTACTGGAAGGCAAACTCGAAGAAGCCGGTGTTTCCAACCGCACCGAACTGAGAAAAGTTGGCCCGCGCGATATGGTGCGAATTGGTTCCTCATTCTTTGTGGAATTTATTCGCAACACCCACTCCATCGCAGACAGCTTCACCATCGCCATTCACACCCCAGTTGGCATTCTCATTCACACCGGCGACTTCAAAGTTGACCACACGCCGGTTGATGGTGAATTTTTTGACTTTCAAAGATTGGCTGAGTATGGCGAAAAAGGCGTAGTCTGCCTGATGAGCGACTCAACTAACTCGGAAACCCCAGGATTTACGGCGTCAGAACGGTCTGTTTTTCCCAATCTAGATCGGGTTTTCTCTCAGGCACAAGGTCGCTTATTTGTTACCACCTTTGCCTCCTCAGTTCACCGGCTGCAGATGATTTTGGAGCTGGCTAAAAAACACAATCGGATTGTATCTGTCGTTGGCAGATCCATGCTGAATGTGATCGCACACGCCCGCAACTTGGGTTATATCAAGTGCGAAGATAACTTGTTTGAGCCGTTGCACGCGATTCGCCAGCTACCGGATGAGCGAGTCTTGATTTTGACCACCGGCTCTCAAGGTGAGCCAATGTCTGCCATGACGCGCATTGCTCATGGGGAACACCGGCAGATCAAAATCCGCAAAGGCGATACCGTCGTCTTCTCTGCTAACCCTATCCCTGGCAATACCATCGCCGTTGTCAATACCATCGACAAGCTGATGATTCAGGGTGCTAACGTGGTTTATGGCCGAGATAAAGGCATTCACGTTTCCGGGCATGGCTGTCAGGAAGATCAAAAACTGATGATTGCCCTCACCCGTCCGAAATTCTTCTTGCCGGTTCACGGTGAGCACCGGATGTTAGTCCAGCACTCCAAAACCGCGCAGAGTATGGGCATCCCCGCTGAGAATATGGTAATTATCAATAACGGAGATGTTGTTGAATTAACCGAAACCAGTATGCGGATCGCGGATAAAGTGCCTTCTGGGTTGGAACTGGTGGATTCTTCCCGTTCTGGTGTGGTGAAAGACAACGTCCTGAAAGAACGTCAGCAGCTTGCAGAAGATGGCGTTGTGACGATTGCCGCCGCGATTGACTGGAATGGTCAGATGACAGCGCAGCCGGAAGTTCACCTGCGAGGGGTGGTATCATCCGTTGAGCGAATGCTCTTGCAACAGTGGGTCAGCGAAATTCTGGCAGGTTTATTGAATGATCGCTGGACAGAGTTTGCCAAACCTTCAAATGATAGCGAACTGGAAGTCGATTGGGCCGGCCTTCATGTCCAAATTGAGCGCGAACTGCAACGAATGCTGCGCCGCGAATTGCAAAGCAATCCTTTACTCGTGTTCTTGATGCAAACGCCTCAAGAAGCCCCGATGAAAACTGCCGGCAGACGCCGCCGCCCAACTGCTAAAGTCGCTTCGTAATTTTACAGCGATTTAAGCGAATGAGGGGGAGAGTTTTCTCTTCTCCTCATTTTTTTGTGTGATGGTATGTAGCCGGCGCGAGTGCGGTGATGCCGCCAGGGCTATTGTGCGAAAATCAATTAAATTGCCACTGCCCGGAGTACAGACTATGCTCGCTGCCGGTAAAATCCTGCGGAATCGCTACGAAATCGTCAAGCTGCTGGGAAGTGGCGGGTTTGGGGAAACCTATTTGGCAAACGACTTAGATATTCCCGTCACCCCGAAGCCTAAATGTGTCGTCAAGCGGCTGCAACCCGAAGCGATCAACCCTGATATTCAACGTTTATTTCACAAAGAAGCACAAATTTTATATAAACTCGCGCAAAACCATGAGCGCATTCCCAAACTATTTGCGTATTTTGAAGAAAATCAAGAATTTTATCTCATTCAGGAATTTATCGAAGGGCATGACTTAAGCCAAGAATTGAGTCCAGGCAAAAAGTTAAGCGAAACCTATGCGATTAAATTGTTGCAGGAAATTTTAGAAATTCTGGCGTATGTTCACCAGAACAATATCATCCACCGAGATATTAAACCCCAGAATATTATGCGGCGAAAAGATGGCAAGTTGATGCTAATCGACTTTGGGGCAGTTAAGGAGATTGGCAACCAGAAGACAATTTTATCAAGACAAACGAGCCGCACGGTTTCTATTGGAACGCTTGGTTTTATGCCCAGTGAACAAGCAATGGGCAAGCCAAAACCAAGCAGCGATATTTACGCACTGGGAAAGACAGTCATTTTTGCTTTGACTGGTGTAGAGCCTGACTTACTCAAAGAAGATAATGACGGGGAAGTGATTTGGAAAAATCACGCTTCTGTGAACAACGATTTCGCAGACATCTTAAATAAAATGGTGCGCGATCACTTCACTGGGCGCTATGCAAATGCGACAGAAGCTTTGCAAGCTCTAAATTCTTTGATGCTAGGATATGCGTTTCCAACAGCGCCATCTCAAACGACTAAAGTAATCTCAGCGTTCGCCCTTTCAACTTCCCCCTTTCAATTCACAACCTTTACTGTCGATGCCATAGGACTAATGGTTAGCAGTCAACAAAAACAAGCGGAAGTTTTTGCAGAAAAACTCGGTAACAATGTAATTCTCGAAATGGTATCAATTAAGGGCGGCAGATTTCTCATGGGTTCCCCCGACACGGAAGAAGAGCGACATAGCGATGAAAGTCCCCAGCATGGGGTAACGCTACAGCCGTTTTTCCTAGGCAAATATCCTGTCACTCAAGCGCAGTGGGAAGCTGTGATGGGCAATAACCCCAGCCGCTTTCAAGGAAATAATAGGCCAGTAGAAAATGTATCTTGGAATGATGCCGTTGTATTTTGCCAGAAACTTTCACGAAAAACGGGACGCAACTATTGTTTACCCAGCGAGGCGGAGTGGGAATATGCCTGCCGCGCCGGCACCACCACCCCCTTTTATTTTGGCGAGACAATCATGCCTAATTTGGCTAACTATGATGGCAACTACACTTATGCCTCGGCACCGAAAGGTGTTTACCTACAACAAACAACTAATGTCGGGAGTTTTCCACCCAATGCCTTTGGGCTGTATGATATGCACGGCAATGTTTGGGAGTGGTGTCAAGATGTCTGGCATAAAAATTACAACGGTGCGCCTTCTGATGGCAGTGGGTGGGAAAGTGGAGGAAATAGTAATCGCCGGATGCGGCGTGGAGGTTCTTGGAGTAATTACCCCATGCTCTGCCGCAGTGCGGTTCGTCTCTGGCACGAGCCGGGTAACTGGTTCTACGACATCGGTTTTCGGGTGGCACTCGTTCCCGCGAGGACTATTTAACCCTTTTCTCTCTTACTCTTTTACCCTTTTTTAGCAAGTGAGCCTTTCAATTTTTTTGCAAGTCAGTTATTGTTTTTCGCACCATAGAATCAGCCAAACCCTCTCTGTATGCAATTGCCGCTTTGTGCCGGCTGCCAGAACTTACTAAAGATTTACCTCCCGTCGAGTCGTTAAGTTAGTGGATGCCGGCACTCTTTGATTCATAACCTGAAATAAGCGACCGAATTGAGCCGGTGAAAGCACACATAGCACCGCTTAGTGATACCGATCACTTATGGCGGTGAGAACAAATATTTAACTTAGTGATGTTAATCCTTTATAAAGTCTTCACTTTTTGGGCAGAATAACAGAGGAATGCGACAGCATCCCAATTGCTCAGCTTAAGTTCAGGATTTCTGCGCCGGCTCATAATCAAAGCCAACGCGTTAACAGCAGCACAAATCCGGGAAACCTAGCTGAGGTCTTGTAGAAAGTCGGCAGACGCTTGCCTACAACTTCTGCCAACAGAGGAAAAAAACATGAATGTATCCCACAATACCATACGGACAATCACCATTGCAAGCTGGGTATGGATTGCCAAACCGGAAACCCCTATGAGTGCAGCAACAACAGCGAATTATCCTTCTCAAAAACCCGGCTTTGATCCACTCCAACCCTTGCGGCAGTGGCTCGATCAAGTACAAGTCCAAAACCGCGAATTGGCTCACCAGCTTTGCCAACTGATTCCCGCTCAATGCCCGTTTGAGCGCGACATCAAAGTGTTTGGGCGCACCCTGTTTCACATTCCCCCGATGTGCAAGCTCAACCCCCTCTACGAAGAAGTCGTGGGGCTGCGTTTCCGTGCACTTTGCTACCTAGCAGATCAATGCGGTGAAGATGTCACTCGCTACTGCTAATCTTGCACTGATTAAAGCAGTGATTGCCGGCAACCCACCAACATCTCAGCTTCCTCACACAACCAATGGTGGCTAGCATTGAAGGCTAATTAACTGCAACCTTTGAACACTTCCCCTGCGTCAACCCGAAAAAGTCTATTTCGCTTCGCTCTTTTTCCTAGAGACACAAGCGTTGATGCCGGCGTTATATTCTCAAGTATTGTCTCCTTCAGGGGGCTAAAGATTCTGCAACCGCATGATACTGTGGCACAGGAGAGATCATTACCCTTGAGGGAGATCGCGGATGAGCCGAAAACCTGCGAACCGACGTTTTAAAAAGTTCTGGCAAGTTTTTTTAGTTATCGCTTTATTTTTTACTTTTTTTGGTGGAATCTACAGTCTGTCTGTTGCTTACAATTATCTGACAGCCTTGGAAATTCCCCAGTCTGAAACTGCCACATTCACCGCCAACCCTTCATCTACTTGCGGTAGTGCTACCGGCAGCCCCACAGATAACCCAATTTCAGCGCGTTACGGCAATTCCACGTATTCTTGGACAAATCAAATAAAGTGGAATTGTGTTTATAACATTAAAGATTTTCAAGGTTCTCCAATCGAGCGATTTAATACCGCGCGAGATGCCGCATCAGCCGGTGGTGGAGGTGTGGTTTACTTTCCTGCCGGCACTTATAATTTTACCGATAGTATTTCTCTAAAAAATGGCGTTGTTATTCGCGGCGCAAATCCTGCTACTCAAGATGCGAAAGCCGGCTCTTATGCTCCCCCGACAAAGTTTGTCTTTCCTAAATACGAGCCAAAATTATCAGGAAACGGAACCCCCAACCAGACAGCGTTTAAAAAAATTCTAACCACTTCACCCAATCAAGATAGTAATATTGGTCTTGTTAACCTTGATATTAATCGTGCCGGCATTTATTGGGAGGGAGATACGAATAGCGGGAAAAACAAAAATATTATCATCTTTGGCATTCGTAACAACAACGTTGCCGATCCAGATCCGAATATTCCCAATACTTCCTTTCAAGAACCTTGGATGCGATATAGTCATCGCTTTGCCGCCAATTTAAAAATTAATGCTTATGAAAATGTTTTAGTTGCCAATAATCGGATTAACGATGCGATTACCGACAATTACGATCAACCGGGCTATAAAGTTAGAGCGTTAAAAGGTAACAATATTATTACTTATTCCGAAGGTAATAAAGTCCCTTTTCACTACGGCAATCATTACGGAATTGTCGTGAATCGTTCCAAAGCCGGTGGATATAGTCTTGCCGGCAATCCGCAAACCGAGCCAGGATTATTTCGCAAAGGAATTGTTATTCGTGATAACTGGGTTTATCACACCATGCGAGTGGGAATTCAAGCATCCGGTGAAGGTTTAATCATTCAAAATAATCAAATTCAAGATAACGAAAATAAACAATGGTGGACAGATCCCACCGGCATCAAAGAACCACAAGGTTCCGTCACCTTAGAAAACCGTGCAATTGATTGGTCTGGGTGGAATGTTCGCCTAGAAGGAAATAACTATCAAGTTTACCGGCATCGAATCATGGATACTAAATATCTCAGCGTTGATGGGGAAGGAATTTTAGTCCAAGAATGCTGCGGTGGAACTCAAGTTAATGGAGCGACCCTTACTAAAAATCAGGGAAATTCTTATATTGGTTTTTATAAGGTTCCCTCAATCCGCAATGTCAACATTACTGAAAATAAATTATTTGACAATATTACAAATACTGAATTAATTTATGTTGTAGCAGATACGAATAAACAATCTAATTCAATGGAAAATGTGCGAGTTGAAAATAACACAGTAAACGGAGGAATTTTAGCAAAAGCCACTTTAGGAGGTAGCGGCAACTTAATCAAAAATAATACAGGAAATAACACAGGAGCAATCGAAGCATCCTGCCATGTAGAAGCCAGCGGAAATACAGGGTTCCAAACCAAACCTTGCTTAAACTAATTCATCACAGTTCCTAACCCTAAAATCTCTGAATTCCACGCTACTGGACTCTCTCCAAAACTTCCAGATAGAAAATTTTAAGGAATTACCGAGCTGCAACTTCCCTCGGAATGTCATCATAGTAATGGAGATTTACAGCCACCGAAGGAGGCTCAAAGTTTACACACGTCCTTTAGCTCGTCTGATTGAGCAGCTGCAACGGTTACCCGGAATTGGCCCGAAAACCGCGCAGCGCTTAGCGTTGCATATCCTCAAGCGACCAGACACCGAAATCCAAGCGCTGGCCCAATCTTTAATTGAGGCCAAACAACAGGTCGGGTTGTGTCAAGTGTGTTTTCACCTCTCAGCAGAGCCGGTGTGCGAAATTTGCCGCAACCCCACCAGAGACAACGAGACGATCTGCGTGGTTGCAGACTCCCGCGACGTAATTGCTTTAGAAAAAACGCGAGAGTATCGCGGGAAGTATCACGTTTTGGGCGGAGTCATTTCACCGATGGATGGGATTGGCCCAGAGCAACTCAGCATTCAACCCCTAGTGCAGCGGGTGAGTGGACAACAGATTAAGGAAGTCATTCTGGCCATTAGTCCCAGTGTGGAAGGAGAGACGACGACCCTATATGTGGGCCGGTCGCTTAAGCTTTTCACCAAGGTGACGCGCATTGCCTTTGGCTTACCGATGGGTGCCGATCTAGAATATGCGGATGAGATGACCCTAGCGCGGGCGTTAGAAGGCCGGCGGGAGTTATAACAGGTTTCAGAATGCCAAAATGAAACCCAGGGGCGCTGGCTGTGTGCCGGCCCTATTCCCGCCGTTCACTCACCGCCTTAACAGAAATAGAAAATGAGCTGCCGGTGTCACTTTTTCCCCTTTCTCTGTTGTTGGTTTCCCTGTAAATCAATCTGGATTAATATTGAAGTTTGCCCAGCGAGGCGAAGAATGTGTCAACCCGAAATTTTTCAAAAATACAATAACTGCCTTGCTGCTGGTACTATTCTTGATTAATGCAAAAACGACTGGCAGCTTAGCAATGCCGATTTCGCTAGCTATCATATAGAAAATACCATAGTCTCTACGGACACCCCAGCCGAAGAATCGCTAATTTAAAAAAATCTTTGTTTTATCCTATCCAAGGCAGTTAAAGACAGGATTAATGACTCACCGTCAAAACTTCTAAGCCATGAATCATAAAGTCTACGCGCCTAACATCCATCTGTTTGCATTTCATCTCCGCAACGGCTATGGGGACTCTACTGGGGAAGGGTCTGATAACCAGTTGTGGCGAAAATGCGATCAAATTTTTGAAAAACTTAAAATAGAAGACCTCAAGCTGACACAAAACTTAAATCAGCAAAAGTTTTCAGATAGTCTGCGTCTTGATTTACTGAAAGAAACGGAAATTAAAGATAACAAAGTTTCTCTGCCGTTTAATGGTCAGCTTCTGTTAAACGATCATCAAGTTGTAAAAATTTCAGGCTTTGCTTATCCGCTACAAACTCACGACAGTTACGCACTTTGGCTAAATCTTCGTCGGCCTGATCGAGAAAATGGCAAAAAAACAGAGTCTGTAGACCTTTCGATTCTCAGTAAGTTCAATCCTGATAGCTGCTTACTGCCGGAGTTTATTGAGTCATCTCTGGGGCAAACACTGCTGATTACAGTTTGGCTAACAGAAGGACAAAATTACCAAGATAAACAGTTTTTAAGAGAACTCGCTGACCAATGCGTTGAGGATTTTATTCCTGATTCAGCACACCGCCCTAATTTCAATCGGGATGGCCTACTTTTTGGAAGTGCTATCTTTGAATACGGCATTATTAATCAGCCCCCACCTCACCAGCACATCTTAGTTTGGTTGTTTTCCCATACAGTAACCGACACAAAATTTGGGAAATGTTATCAAGAATTAATGGATTTATTTTATTATAGAAGCAAAGTCGTTCAATCTTATTTGAATAGCCGAAAAGTTTATGAAAATATTTATGATGCCTACAGAACTATAGAAGATCAGGTTGACAAAATAGGTTGTTTAGATGATGGAAATGATTTAGACAGTAAAGAATTATTTAAATACAAAGGAGTCTTGAAAAAAATCCCTAAGGCAGCATTAGAATATTCTAGATTACTGCGAGATTTAGA
This sequence comes from Microcoleus sp. FACHB-672, assembly GCF_014695725.1. Taxonomy (NCBI): domain Bacteria; kingdom Bacillati; phylum Cyanobacteriota; class Cyanophyceae; order Oscillatoriales; family Microcoleaceae; genus Microcoleus; species Microcoleus sp. FACHB-672. The sequence continues at coordinate 496,890 of NZ_JACJOU010000019.1, forward strand.
CCAATGCCGGCACATGATTAAAATGAATGCCCAGTGTTATGAAGAAAAACTCGCTAAAATTCAAGCAAAGCTGCAATCAGACAATTTAGTTTTTCTGGAAATATTTAGTCGAAAGAACTGTCTATATTTACAAGAAGAAATTCAAGCAGATTTGGGCTATTTCGAGCATGGATCAGGCTTGCTGGAAAAGGTGCTAAGTGCGATTAGAGGCATGGTAGAAATTGAACAAGCAGAGCGAGCAATCTGCCGGCAAGACACCATCAAATGGTTAGGAGCCGGCATCGGGACAGCCGTGGTTGTTTCCAGTAGTTCCACTCACCTAACGCCAGAAAATCCCATTCACCCACCGTTTACCTCTCGCACGCTTCATCCCTTCATTACATCCCTGCTCATGAGTGCTTTTCTCGGCATTTTAGTTGGGCTAATAGCTCGATGGCTCATCCAGCAGCGCCGGCATAAAGAAGTTCTCAACAAGTAGTCAAGAAAAAAAGCAGAGGCGGTAGATATACCGCCCCTAAAAAAGGGAAAATCTACTTCACCCTTTATTCAACCTTTACACCTTTCCAAAACGCGATATATCCTTCAATATTCTTCGCTGCATCCTTTGTTTGCGGATAGTACCAAGCCGCATCCTTGTTGACTTGACCATCAACCTCAATGCTGTAATAACTCGCAACCCCTTTCCAAGGACAGGTGGTGTGCGTGTTACTTTCCTTGAAATACTGCTGGTTAATGGCATCTGGCGGAAAATAATAATTACTTTCCACCACTTGACCTTTATCGCTTTCGGCTAACACAGCACCGTTCCACACTGCTTTCGGCATAAGAGACTCCACTAAAAACTGCTTACTCAACATTGTGCCTGAGCATCTCGGTACAGTAAACTCCCTTCGCAATTTCAAAGGCAAAAATGTTGAATTTGGGAGGAATTGCCATTCGCCGCCGGCTCTTACTGCTGCAAGGATCTGGCAATTTCAAAAAAGAATTTTCTCGCACTTAAAATCTGGCATAACTCCAAGAAACTCTGCTTCTTGAATTGCAACTAGCTTGATAACCGCGCTGCGGGACAGAAAACACAAAAGTCATGAAGTTTGAGGGATGATTTCATGCAGGCGCACTCCGGCAAACTCTGCGCTGTGATGGGGCAAACAAAACTGCTATCAACAACGACTTCAACAGCAGCAACCACAGCAGCCGGTGTCACCACCGAAAGCGAACCTCTAGTCAACTCCTTCATCTGAGAAGTATCAGGCTTGATTAAACAAAGCCTGCGGCTACGGGGATTGTATGTTGGATGCAACCATAAGGGGATAACCATTTCCTGTCCTCACAATACCTTTTCAGGCCGCTAGATGCGAAATTCTGTACTAATACAAATTTCTTCACAACCGGCAAATAACCGGATACGTGTATCCCTCTTTACGCAAAATTCCAACAGGGAGAATGGCAAGTTCAAGTAAAATCGAACGCAGAGAGCCGGTAGCGACAGGAATTTATACCGGCAGCTTTATTGGACAAATCTTTAAAGAATTAATGAACTGCTCGGCTGTCGGGAACAGACACCGGCACCCTCAACCCATAAAATAAGTGAGAGGTACATGACACACTGAGGGCAATGTCAGCAAAAATCCCGTTACCGGCAACCCAGCCCTTGTCTTTAGAACAAGCACTCAAACATTTTTTTGGCTATGACAGCTTCCGTCCCGGACAGCGGCAGATTGTAGAGGACGCCTTAGCTCACCGGGATTCGCTGATCATCATGCCTACCGGCGGCGGAAAATCCCTGTGCTTTCAGTTGCCGGCACTCCTCAAACCCGGCGTCACAGTGGTAGTATCGCCGCTGATCGCCTTAATGCAAGATCAGGTAGAAGCGCTGCAAAATAACGGCATTGGCGCAACCTTTCTCAACAGTACCCTCAACTGGCAAGAAGTCCGGGCGCGTGAAGAAGCCATCCTCGCCGGCAACATTAAACTACTCTACGTCGCTCCAGAACGGCTTTTAGCAGATAGATTTTTACCCTTCTTAGAGCAAGTGCGATCCTTGCTGGGTGTCTGTGCCTTTGCCATCGATGAAGCCCATTGTGTCTCCGAGTGGGGGCACGACTTCCGCCCAGAATACCGGCAAATGCAACACTTGCGCCGGCGCTACCCAGACATCCCAATCATGGCGTTAACCGCCACCGCCACCACTCGCGTACGCCAAGATATTATTCAGCAACTGGCGCTACAGGAACCTTGCATTCATATCGCCAGTTTCAACCGGCCTAATCTTTACTACGAAGTTCGCCCCAAAAATAAGCAATCTTATAGAGAACTCCTGCAACTAATCAAACAAGCCGGTGGCAGCAGCATTATCTACTGCCTCAGCCGGCGCAAAGTCGATGAACTTGCTTTTAAATTGCAGCAAGATAAAATTTCCGCCCTGCCCTATCATGCCGGTATGAGCGATGAACAGCGCAGCATCAATCAAACTCGCTTCATTCGCGATGATGTGCAAGTTATGGTTGCCACGATCGCCTTTGGCATGGGTATCAACAAACCCGACGTGCGCTGTGTGATCCATAACGACTTGCCGCGAAATTTAGAAAGCTATTATCAAGAATCGGGACGGGCGGGGCGAGATGGAGAGCCGGCACGCTGTATTCTGTTCTTCAGCTATGGCGACAAAAAAAGCATCGAACACTTCATCGACCAAAAACCAGACCCTCAAGAACAGCGAATCGCCCATCAGCAACTGCGCCGCATGATCGATTACGCCGAAGGCACAGACTGCCGGCGCACCATCCAACTGAGTTACTTTGGTGAAGAATTTGCCGGCAACTGCGACACCTGCGACAACTGCCGGCAGCCCAAACCCATCCAAGACTGGACAATCGAAGCCCAAAAATTCCTCTCGTGCGTTGCCCGTTGTAAAGAACGCTTCGGCATGACCTATATTATCGACGTACTGCGCGGCTCCAAAAAAGAGAAAATCCTACAGTACAAACATCACGAACTCTCAACCTATGGCATCGGCATGGATAAAACCGCCGATGATTGGAAACTCCTCGGGCGATCACTCGTGCATCAAGGTTTATTAGACGAAACCGCAGATGGTTATCAAGTCCTGAAACTCAACGAACGCAGTTGGGAAGTTTTGCGAAAACAACGCTCAGTTTCAATCGCCGTTCCCAGCGTGCCGGCAGCGAGCACGGAGACAGACAAAGATCGCCACTCAGCAGAAATAGAAATGCTAGTCAGCCGGTTGCGATCACTCCGCAAACAACTCGCCAACGAGCAATCCCTGCCGCCTTACATGGTATTTGCCGATTCCACCCTGCGATTGATGGCCCAGCAAAGACCCCTAACTCCCGAAGAATTTAGCCAAATTTCCGGCGTAGGAGATTACAAACTCGCTCAATACGGGCAGCGCTTCATCGCCGAAATCCAAGCTTACTGTCAAGAACACGGCATCAGCCCACGGGCGAGTCTCCATAACAGCGCCTCAGTAGAACCGACAACCCTCAAACAAAAGCCCCCAGATTCAGTCAACCTTCCCACTTACACCCAAATGCAAACACTGGAATTGCACCGACAAGGTTTAAGCGTCGAAGCAATTGCCAAACAGCGCAACCTCAAACCCATCACCATCACCAACCATCTAGCTGAACTGATAGAAATGAATCAGCCAGTAGATTTAAACCAGATCGTGCCATTACTAGATCGGCAGAAGATTTTACAAGCCATCGAAGCCGTGGGAACCCACGCCCTCAAACCCGTTTATGAATATCTAGAGGAAACCTACAGTTACGGAGAAATTCGCCTAGTCGGCGCATGGCTGCGAAACGGACAAAAAGCACTCACAAAGCCAGAAAACCAACCCTAAAACCAACCCTACCCAAAACCAGAAAACCCAACAACCACTGCATCTAACCCTCAACCTTATCTGCATTCTTATCTGCGTTTATCTGCGTGCATCTGCGGCTAAAAAACAAAAATCAACCACAAGCAAGCCGAATGCAACTTCAACAACTGTCATAAAATTTCCACAGCCTGTCAGATCTCCTCAGATACTAAACTTACGCACTAAAACAAAATAAAAGCCATGAATCTCCCCGCCGCCGACCTTTATTCCTACATGACCGAGCGAGAACGCGCCAACATTGCCGACATGGCAGAATACAATTCTGTGCAGTCTTTGCCAGAAATTTGGCCCCTAGCGCGTTCTCGCTTCAGCCAGACAATCGCCCTCTGGGACCCGCACGCCAAACCAGAAGTCAAGCTTACCTATACACAGCTAGCCGATCAAATTCAACAATTTGCCGGCGGCATTCAGTCCCTAGGCTTGCCCCCAGCAATTGATGGAGTGCCCCCCCGTGTTGCCCTGTTTTCTGATAACAGTCCCCGATGGTTCATTGCTGATCAAGGCATCATGACTGCCGGCGGCGCGGATGCCGTGAGATCCTCCCAAGCAGACAGGGATGAACTGCTTTATATCTTGGAAAATAGTGGCAGCACCGGCTTAGTTGTAGAAAACCTCGCCACACTGAACAAACTGCGTCCCCAGCTAGACGAGTTGCCGGTGCAGTGGGTTGTTTTACTCTCAGATGAACAACCCCCCGAATCAGAAACCCTGAAACTTGTCAACTACACCCAACTGATGGCAGAAGCGGCAAGCCAAACCCTCAGACTAGCCATGCCAAAACGCCAAACTCTGGCCACCCTTCTCTACACCTCCGGCACTACCGGCAAACCCAAAGGCGTCAGCCTCACCCATGACAACTTCCTGCATCAAATTAGTACCCTAGGGGTGGCACTGCAAGCGCACATGGGCGACTGCGCCCTTACTATTCTCCCCACCTGGCATAGCTTCGGGCGAATTGGAGAATACTTCCTTCTTTCCCAAGGTTGCACCCAAATTTACACCAACATTCGTTACGTTAAGCAAGACTTAAAACAATACAAACCGCAATACCTAATCGCCGTCCCTCGTCTGTGGGAATCGATTTATGAAGCGATTCAGAAACAGTTTCGTGAACAACCGGCTAATAAGCAGAAATTGGTGAAGACCTTGCTGGGTCTCAGTCAGAGCTACATCGACTCTCGCCGCACTCTGCAAACGTTGCGCCTAGAACCTCATCCTCCCTCACTTCCTGAAAAGTTACTGGCCGGCATCAAAACAGCCGCTTTCTGGCCATTTCATACGTTCGCAGACCGACTGGTTTATGGCAAGATCCGGGAAGCTACAGGGGGCCGAATGAAGTACGCCATCTGTGGAGGAGGTTCCCTGGCAATGCACTTAGAAAACTTTTTTGAAATTGTTAATGTGCAACTGCTAGTTGGTTATGGGTTGACGGAAACCACGCCGGTTTTAACCGCACGGCGTCCTTGGCATAACTTGCGAGGTTCTTCTGGCCGACCTCTTCCCGCAACCGAAATTCGCATTGTCGATCCAGAAACCCGCCAAGTTTTACCTGTCGGTGAACGCGGTTTAGTTCTGGCACGCGGGCCGCAACTCATGCAAGGCTATTTTCAAAATCCCCAAGCAACGAGTAAGGCAATTGACAAAGACGGCTGGTTTGACACCGGCGACTTGGGCTGGCTGACACCGGGTAATGATATTGTTCTCACGGGTCGCGCCAAGGATACGATTGTGCTAACCAATGGGGAAAATATCGAGCCTCAACCGATTGAAGATGCCTGTGTTCGCAGCCCTTACATTGATCAAATTATGTTAGTTGGTCAAGACCAAAAAGTGCTGGGTGCTTTGATTGTGCCCAACTTGGACGCATTGCAAAAATGGGCAATTGAGCAAAATATGTCGCTGCCGGCAGATGGAAAAGCACTTGATTTGGGCAACAAGCCGATTCAAGAGTTGTTCCGCCAAGAATTAAATCGCGAAGTGCCAAACCGGCCCGGATACCGCCCTGACGACCGCATTGGACCCTTTCGCCTGATTGCCGAACCCTTTACGATGGAAAACGGCATGATGACACAAACGCTGAAAATTAAGCGACCCGTTGTGATGGAACACTACCGCGATATGATTAACGGGATGTTTTCTTGATCCCGAAATACTAAGCGTTCCCCAGAGCAATGTTTATGGATGCGGCCAACTCTTTATTACTGAAGCGCGCTATTACGGTTAAAGCTATCGTCACCTCACGGTGGAAAGAAGAAGCGCAACAGCAACTCCAAGCCCAAATCAACCAACTAGACAGTCAGTTGCAACAGCTAGAAATGCAAGGGCAGCGGATGATTTCGGAAATTCAGAGGCAAAGCTTGCAGCCCCCCGGCCCTCAGGTAATGCAACAAATTGAAAACATTCAAGGCCAGGTGAATCAAAAGAAAAGTGAGCTGCTAGAGCAAAAAAATCAAATCTTGCAACAGTTGCAACAAGTGCAACAGTTAGAACTTGAACAAGAGGTAAACCAAGGTCAAATTGAAAGCTTTTTCCGCATTGAGCGCGGTGACAACTTGATTCACAAAATGCAAGTTGAAATTCTGCTGCGCGATGGTGTGGTAGAGGAAATTCGCGGCGATCTCTAGTCTGAGTGCTGAGTTCTAAATCCCTCACCCCCTGTCCCACTGTTGCTCTCTCTTCTCTCTAGCCCCTAAACAGGGTACAATTCAATCTTGTCCTGCTGTCGTTTTAAATGTCGATTCAGATCGCCTCCTTATGATTCACGAAGTTTTCATGCCGGCCCTCAGTTCCACCATGACCGAAGGCAAAATTGTATCTTGGGAAAAATCTCCAGGGGACAAAATCGAAAAAGGTGAAACGGTGGTGGTGGTCGAGTCTGACAAGGCAGATATGGATGTGGAATCCTTCTATGAAGGGTATCTAGCCACGATCATCGTATCTGCCGGCGACTCCGCTCCAGTTGGCGCTGCGATTGCTTTGGTGGCTGAAACAGAAGCAGAAATCGAAAGCGCCAAGCAGCAAGCTGCTGGCAAAAGTCAGCCGACAGCAAAAAGTGCAACTCCCGAACCGGCAGCAGCCACTCAGTCGAAAGTTGAAGAACCGGCCATTACTCAGGCAAGCACCAGCCGGCAAAACGGGCGCAGCATTGCTTCACCCCGAGCCAAGAAGCTGGCAAAGGAACTTAGCGTTGATTTGAAGTCCCTGCATGGAAGTGGCCCACATGGCCGAATTGTGGCCGAGGATGTGGAAGCGGCTGCCGGCAAGACGAAACAGCCGACTGGGACCACGGCAACACCAGGAATGACACCCCCGACACCGACACCGGCATCGGCCCCGGCCCCTCAAGTGAAGCCGGCAGCCCCCGCCGCCCCGGTAGCTGTCGCACCGGGCCAAGTGGTGCCCTTCAACACCCTGCAAAATGCAGTGGTGCGGAATATGGTGGCAAGTTTGCAAGTGCCGGTGTTCCGTGTGGGCTATACCATTACGACGGATCATTTAGATAAGCTTTACAAGCAAATCAAGTCCAAAGGCGTTACCATGACAGCGCTGCTGGCAAAAGCCGTGGCGGTGACACTGCAAAAACACCCCCTGCTAAATGCCACCTACACAGATGCGGGAATTCAGCATAACTCCGGAATTAATATTGCGGTGGCGGTGGCAATGGAAGGCGGCGGCTTGATCACGCCGGTGTTGCAAAATGCCGATCAAGTTGATATCTACTCCCTGTCTCGCAGCTGGAAGGATTTAGTGGAGCGCTCCAGAGCGAAGCAATTACAGCCGGCGGAGTACACCACGGGTACCTTCACTTTATCCAACCTGGGAATGTACGGGGTGGATAGCTTCGATGCGATTTTGCCGCCTGGACAAGGTTCAATTCTGGCAATTGGAGGGGCGCGGCCTCAAGTCGTAGCCACTGAAGATGGCATGATGGGTGTACGCCGGCAAATGACGGTCAATATCACCTGTGACCACCGGATTATCTACGGTGCGGATGCTGCAGCATTCTTGCAGGATTTGGCAAAATTGATTGAAACAAATACTCAATCACTGACCATGTAGGAAGACTTTCGTGAGATCCCCCTGCGCCTCTTGTTAAGAGGGTTGGGGGATCTGCAATGATCATCAACCACCTAGCCTTTTTCCCAAAATGGTTGAAACAACTGGATCGGCCCGCACCCTAGCCGTAGACATTGGCGGCAGTGGCATCAAAGTAATCGTCTTGGATGAAGCCGGTGAACCTCTGACGGAACGCAGTCGGGTGGAGACACCGCAACCCCCCAAGCCGGAGGCGGTACTCGCGGCAATCACCCAATTAGCCGCCGGACAGGGTGAATTTGATCGCGTCTCCGTGGGATTTCCCGGTGTGGTACGAAATGGCGTCACCTATACGGCAGCGAATTTAGACCCTGATTGGGCGGAATTTGACTTGGCAGCAGCACTGACAGAACGCTTAGGCAAGCCGGTGCGGGTGGCAAATGATGCGGATATGCAGGGAATGGGGGCAATTGCCGGCAATGGAGTTGAACTGGTTGTCACTTTGGGCACCGGCTTTGGTTCTGCACTATTTGTTAATGGTAAATTAGTGCCGAATTTGGAAATGGGACATCATCCATTTCGCAAAGGGGAAACCTACGAACAACAGTTAGGGCGTGCGGCGCTGGACGATATTGGTCAAAAACGCTGGAATCGGCGCTTGGAAAAAGCGATTGGCACCCTTGGGCGTTTGTTTAATTATGATTGCCTTTATATCGGTGGTGGGGAGGCAAAAAAAGTATCCCTTGAGTTGCCGGCGAATCTCAAAATTGTGCCGAATATTAGTGGTTTATTAGGTGGCATTGCTTTGTGGCGGGATTAGTCAGCACAATGTTTTATTAGTGATTTTTTTAAGAGTTTTTTAACCGCAGATAAACACAGATAAACACAGATGGGTTAAGGGTTGGGAGAATAATATTTTGGATTTTTAGGTGTTTTCAAGTTGGAAAATAGAAAACTTTGGTTTTTTAGAAACATTAGGCTTTTTATTATTAAGAAATGATTTGGGTTACTGTCGAGAAATTTTGACCCAAGGAAGTTGGTAATTTTTAAAAGTAGGTTATAAATAGGATGCTTTTGGCTCGGATTCAATTAGAGTGAGGTAGGATCTAGCTGATCGAGCAAAGCAGTTAAATAAGGAATGCAATTATGAAAGCAGTGGTGATGACCGCAGTCGGCGATCCAGAAGTCCTGCAATTACAAGATATTCCACAACCGAATATTGAAAAAGATACAGAAATTTTAGTGCGGTTAAAAGCAGCCGGGGTTAACCCTGTCGATACCAAACTTCGCAAAGGGGGGACTTTTTACCCAGACAAAACACCGGCAGTGCTGGGGTGTGATGGTGCCGGCATTGTTGAAGCAACCGGCAGTGCTGTTAGTAAGTTTAACACTGGCGATGAAGTTTATTTCTGCAATGGTGGACTTGGTGGCCCTACCGGCAACTATGCGGAATATGCTGTTATTGATGAGCGCTTTGCTGCTAAAAAACCCGCTTCATTGAGCTTTGCTGAAGCCGCCGCAGCCCCTCTGGTTCTCTTGACGGCTTGGGAAGCACTTTATGATCGCGCACGCTTGCAAGCCGGCCAAAAAGTGTTAATTCATGCCGGTGCTGGTGGGGTGGGTCATGTGGCAATTCAATTGGCAAAATTGCAAGGTGCTGAGGTTTGTACGACGGTAGGTGATGAAGAAAAAGCTGAGTTTGTCCGGCAACTCGGTGCCGATTTAGCGATTTTATACAAACAAACCGACTTTGTTCAAGCGACTTTAGACTGGACGGATGGAGAAGGTGCGGATATTGTTTTCGACACTGTCGGCGGAGAAACTTTTTATAAAAGTTGTCCAGCGGTGCGAGTTTATGGCGATCTTGTCACAATTTTAGAGCCAGAACCTGAATATGGAAATTTAAAAATCGCTCGGCTACGAAACTTGCGAATTAGTTTAGAATTGATGCTCACACCGATGTGGCAAGGCTTGGCGAAATATCAGGAAGAGCAAGCAAAGATTCTGCAACAATGTGCTGATATGATTGATGAAGGCCGGCTCAAAATTCATTTGGGTAAAACTTTCCCCTTGCAAGAAGCCGCAGCAGCTCACCATCTGCAAGAAACGGCTTCCATGACTGGCAAAATTGTCTTGCTGATCGACTAATAATTATTTGGGTTGTCTCTCGTTCATGCCTAGCCTTGTTAAAGTAATTTAAACGGCTATAGGGTGATTCACAACAAGTTGATCGATGTCGCACATTGAACTTTAATTTATCAGTAGGGTGGGTTGCGCTTCGCTTAACCCACCTTATTAAACTGGCTTAAATTTAATCCTATTTGTGAAAAAACGACATAGTCATTGTAAAAACTTATTAAAGTTTCGTTTTTTGAGAGCAAGCGCAGCCATAGCCCCTTAACAGACAACGGATGCCGAAGCTATGCTGTAGGAGCAAGCTTTGGCGCTTTAACATGAATAATTTACATAAGTCAACCCTCAAACTACGCAAATCAAAAGGAGTTCGGCGGTTTTCGAGTTCTGTTTTTGTGTTCACTTTATTCTTTTTACTTTTGCCGTCAAAAGTGTCGGCACAATCGATTAAACCGGCAACTGACGCAACCAACACAACCACGACTCAAAACGGCAACACGATTAACATAACTGGGGGACAGCTCTCGAAAGATCAAGCGAATTTATTCCATAGCTTTGAGCGCTTTGGCTTGAATTCGGGTGAAATTGCTAATTTTGTTTCTAATCCGCAAATTGAAAATATTTTAGGGCGGATCACTGGCGGTAACGCCTCCTATATCAACGGATTAATTCAAATAACCGGCGGCAATTCCAACTTATTTTTAATCAATCCAGCCGGCATTGTATTTGGGCCAAATTCTAGTTTAAACGTACCGGCTTCTTTCACCGCAACGACTGCCGGCGGAATTGGGTTGGGATCGCTTTGGTTTAGCGCTTCAGGATTGAATGATTATACGGCTTTAGTGGGGACTCCCAGCGCCTTTGCCTTTCCGATGAGTAATCCGGGAGGAATCGTCAATTTTGGCAGCTTGAGCGTTTCTCAGGGGCAGAATATCACCTTTTTAGGTGGCACCGTTACTAATACCGGAAACTTGAGTGCACCGACAGGGAATATTACCCTGGCGGCAATCCCCGGAGAAAACCTTGTTCGCCTTTCTCAATCGGGACATTTATTAAGTTTAGAGGTTCAACCAATTGCCAATATCGGCACTGCATCTTTACCAGACAATTGGATATTGCCGATTCCATCCTTACCGGAATTACTAACAGGTGGAAATATTAATCATGCAACAGAATTAACGGTTAATTCAGATGGCACCGTACAGTTAGCCGGTTCTGGGATTACGATTCCCACAGACAGCGGAACGACAATTACAGCCGGCAATATTGATGTGTCTGTGTTAGCGGGAGGAAGTGGGGGAGAAGTTAACCTTTTTGGCGATAAAGTTGGATTATTTAATGCCGGCATTAATGCTTCTGGTAGTAACGGCGGCGGAGATGTGCGGATTGGCGGAGATTACAAAGGTTTAGGAAGTGTACCCAATGCCGGTTTTACGTTTATTAGTTCAGATTCAACGATTAATGCCGATGCTTTAACAAATGGCAATGGCGGTCGTGTTATTGTTTGGTCAGATGAAGCCAGCCGCATTTATGGAAATATTAGTGTTCAGGGTGGGCAAAGTGCCGGTAATGGCGGTTTTGTCGAAACGAGCAGTCGCCAATTTCTAGAGATTACAACCACTCCTAATATTGCAGCTCCTGCCGGCTTGGGAGGAAGTTGGCTAATTGACCCGAATAATATTAACATCGTTGCCAATGGCAGTGGAAATGCTAATATCACACCCACAACTGCCGGTGAACCCCCCAACACGTTTACAACCACAAGCAATACTGCACAAATTGAAATTGGCTTAATTTATAACGCCTTACTGTCTGGTGATGTCACGGTGTCTACTGGAACAGCAGGAGGGCTATTTAGTGCTTTTGAAGAGGGCAATATTACCCTAAATACTCCCCTGGATTATAACGGGATAGGTACTGGGAGAACTCTAAGACTTAATGCACATAATAATATTTTTATCAACCAGCAAATATCAGATAACATTATCGGCGGCGATTCACTAAATTTAGTCTTAAATGCCAACAGTGATAATAGCGGTTTTGGCAGAATTCAAATCAATGCGCCCATTAGTACAGGAGGTGGAAACCTCTCGATGAATGGGTATGGTGATACATTTGCCGGCCTCAGTATTAACAGTCCAATCAACACAGGAGGCGGGAGTATTGACCTCACCGGCATTAGCAATAGCGAACCGGCGATTAATATTAACAGTACCCTGGACTCTGGCACCGGCAATATTATTCTAACCGGCGATGAGATTAACTTAAACGAAACTTCAGTATCAGGTCAAGGCATACTAACTTTACAGCCTTTAACCGCCACTCAAGCCATCGCTATCGCTGGAACTGACAGTGCAAGCACCGACATCTTAAATTTAACAGCCACAGAGATTGGCATCTTGCAAGATGGCTTTAACTCCATCACCATCGGACGTGCAGACAGCAGCGGTGCCATCTCTTTTGGGAGTAATGTTACTTTTAACGATCCGGTGACACTGCTCTCACCTGCAGGTGCCGGCACGATTAGCACCAATGGCTTTACCCTCAACGCTCCTTCCTTAAGCGCGATTGCCGGCAGCAATATAACAGTCAATAGCAACATCACCACCAATGGAAATATCAATTTCATTGCTGATGCGGATGCTACAGGTAATGGCACACTTTTTATCCGCAATGCCACGATTAATACAAACGGTGGCAACCTCACGGGCAACGGTAGAAGCAATTTTTTAGGCAGTGAAGGGGTTAGTATCCTCAATAGCAGCATTAATGCTGGAGGTGGAAACATTGCACTCATCGGCACAGGAGCATCCACGGGTTCGGGTAACGAAGGCATTTACATTATTAACAGCCAAGTGCAAACAAACGGCGTGGGAACCATTCAGCTAACAGGCACTGGCGGTGTTGGGGACAGTGGCAATCACGGGATATACCTGACTGGAGTCGGTTCTACGGTGAGTTCAGCAAGTGGAGAAATCAGCCTCACAGGTGCCGGTAATGGCACTGGGAACTTCAATCTAGGAATTTATCTTGACGACGGTGCGGTGGTGCAATCCACCGACACAGGGAATATTACGCTCAATGGCACCGGCTCTCCTAGCGGCACGGAAAACAATAACACCGCGATCAATCTTTCTAATAGCACAGTGCAAGCCACCGGCACCGGCAGCATCACACTCCAAGGTAGCGGCGGTAATGGAGCAATCGGTAATATTGGCATCGATCATACCAATAACTCGATTATTAGCTCCACCAGTGGGAATATCAACCTGACAGGTACGGGCAGCGGCATTGATGACGGGTTCGGCATTGAAATTCGCGACGGGGCTACAGTCGGTTCCACAGCCGGTGGGAATATTTCCCTAACAGGAAGCAGTACGGCAACGGGCAGCCAGAACCACGGCATTATCATCCGCCAGTATTCAAGCACCAATAGCGGCACCGTGCAAACGACTGGCGGCAATATTACCCTTAATGGCATCGGCTCTGCTAATGCCATTGGAACGGGCAACACCGGCATTGCGCTTTATGGCGGCGCGTTGGTGCAAACTAGCAGCATCGGCACAGTTACCCTTGAAGGGACTGCCGGCAATTCAACCTCAGCCGGTATTGGGATCGATGTGGCAGGCATTAACTCAATGATCGCTGCCGTAGATGGAGATATCAGGCTTACAGGTACTGGCAACGGCGGTAGTAACGGTTTTGGCATAGAAGTTCAAAACGGCGGCGCAGTGCGCTCTACAGGCGTTGGAAATATTTTTCTAACGGGGAACAGCACGGGTGCCGGCAGCCACAACCACGGTATTATTTTTCGCAATAGCGGCATCATAGAAACAACGGGTGCCGGCAATATTAGCCTGACTGGCACTGCTTCTGCCAATGCCACAGGCAACGGCAGCACCGGCATCATCCTTTTTAGCGGCGCGACAGTGCGAGCCACGGGTTCAGGTAGTATCACCCTTGAGGGGACTGGTGGCAGTAATGAACCACAAGTTGGCGCAGGTATCGATCTGGGGGATATTAACTCCCTGATTAGCGCCGTAGACGGGGATATCAGGCTGACGGGTACAGGGAAAGGTGGCAATGACGGCTACGGCATCGAAGTGCGCGATGGTGCAACCATTCGCTCTACAGGCGTTGGCAATATTTTTCTGACAGGAACGAGTGAGGGAATCGGCAGCAATAACAATGGCATTATATTACGCAACCTCTTTACAACCAATAACGGCATTGTCGAAGCAACCGGCACGGGAAATATTAGCCTCACTGGCACAGGTTCAAATGGCGCTGCGGGAATTCTCGTACAAAATGGCTCGATTAACCCCACAGGAGTTGGCGGCACCGGCACGGTTACGTTAAGTGCCGATGAAATTGATTTACTAGGCAATACTCAAATAAGAGGCATCGGCAGTCTCCTGTTACAGCCGCTCACTCCCAGTTTAAACATAAGTGCCGGCGGCACTGTGGTAGACACTCGTTTGAATTTAGACACCGGCGAATTAAATACCTTGCAAGATGGGTTTTCCCAAATCTTTATCGGAGGCGCTAATAGCAATAGCGTTATTACTCAGACAGGAAATTTAACGTTCAATGATCCTGTAACGATACGTTCTTTCGCTCCCGGTGGCTCAATTAATTTTACCGGCGGCACCCTCACCGGCACAGATAACGCCACGATTACGTTCTCTGCCGATGGAGATATTATCGCCGGTAATATTACAAATCCAGGTCGAGCGGTGACTGCAAGCAGCAGCACCGGCAGTATTAACACCAGTCCCGGCACAATTGACACGAGCAATAGTAGTGGCAGTGGCGGCGAGATCCGCCTGGAAGCACTCACCGGCAACGTCTACTCAGGCAATTTAAATGCTTCTGGAACAACCGGCGGCGGCAATATTACAGTGCTGGGTGCAGGAGTTATTAATGCCGGTGATATCAACTCCAGCACAGTATCGGGCAAAGCCGGTGATGTGATAATCGACCCTATTGATATTACGGTTAATACCATTAATGCCGAAAGCGCTTCCGGTACAGGCGGTAACGTTACTGTTGAAGCGACTAATTTTATTCGGCTTCCAGGCTCGTTTTCCTCAAGCTTCTGCCTGAGTGGTTGCAGCATTTCCTCTGCCGGTGGTACAGCAAATGGCGAGGTAGTAATTCGGCATGGCGGCGGTTATCCGGTTAATCAACTCTTTGTCGTGGGTGATGCCACAACCAATGGCACGGCGGCTGCAATTGTTGGCAGCTCAACAAATGCGATCTCCCCCATCCAATCATTTGCCGGTCCCTACACTCAGGGCAATATTCAAATCATTAGCACGCCGGCACCAATTCCAACACCAATTCCAACACCAATTCCAACACCAATTCCAACACCAATTCCAACACCAATTCCAACACCAATTCCAACACCAATTCCAACACCAATTCCAACACCAATTAGTCCAGCGCCAACACCAATTGCCGAACCCACTCCAGTGCCGGCACCAACAATTACTCCTGCGCCAACACCAATTCCCGAATCCACTCCAGTGCCGGCACCAACAATTACTCCTGCGCCAACACCAATTCCCGAACCCGCTCCAGTGCCGGCACCAATAATTACTCCTGTGCCAACACCAATTCCCGAACCCGCTCCAGTGCCGGCACCAATAATTACTCCTGTGCCGAATAGTAGCTGTACAGGGGCTAACTGTAATGTCTCCCCCCCCACAGAGGTTCAAACAACCGCACCCTCGACACAGATGCCAAATGCGGCTAATAACCAGCAGATTTTGGTTGTTGAGCCTCAAATCGTACCGAGCCTTAACACGCTTCCCTCAGAGACAGCAACAACTCCTGTAAATACCGCCACAGCCAGCAATCCTGTTTTATCAACGACTCCTGTAAATGTCGGCACAGCCAGCAATCCTGTTTTATCAGGGAGTGGTAGCTTCGCCCCTACAGAGTCGGCAACAGGCGGGGGACTTGCTCAGCCGATATCACCAGTGGATGGCTCCATTTCTCAGGCAGCACCGGCAACAGGCGAGGGACTCGCTCAGCCGGTTACCCCGATATCACCAGTAGGCGGTTCCATTTCTGAGGCAGTGCCGCCGGCAGGGGGGAGACTGGCTCAAGTAGAAAAACCAATTGCCGGGGGGAATACAGCCGGTTCCAGCATCTCCGAGATCGGAGGAAGAGCCAATTCACTTCCCCAAGAAGGTTCAAGTTGGGAAGCTCAAGGCGGCACAAAGACACCAGTAACGCACAAGATAGGTGCTTTGGCGGGAGAAATTCAGGTTTTTGGCTCCCGCGAAGGTTCCACTCTGCCAAAGCGAATGTCGGGTGTGATCGGTGCCGGTGCTGAAGTTACCCTCGCCGCACTGCTGAAAAATAACCTCGCTTCCGGGAATATAGAGGCAGCAGTCCCGCAAATCGAGCAACTTCAGAGTCAGGAAGTTGGGGATTACTATGAGATGGAAGCCCCCACCTTAATGACAGCGGAAAGTATTCAAGAGGTTCTCAAAACAATTGCCCGTCAAATCGACAACCGTTCAGCAATTATTTATGTATTAGCCCAGCCAGAGCAATTGGAACTGATCATGTTCTCTGCAGAGGGCAAACCGATTCACAAGAGTGTTCCCATCCCCGAAGAGACTGTGCTGCAAGTGGCTGCTCAGTTTCGCAATAAAATCACCAATCCCTTAAATCTGAATAACACCGGCTATTTGCCCCACGCCCAACAACTCTATCAATGGATGATCGCACCCCTAGAGCCGGAGCTAAAAGCGCAAGGCATTGAGACGCTTCTCTTTTCAATGGATGCCGGCTTGCGATCTTTACCTATCGCTGCTTTGCATAATGGCAAACAATTTTTAGTTGAAAAGTACAGTTTTAGCCTAATCCCCAGTATGAGTCTGACCGATTTGCGCTATGAATCTGTCCAAAATATGCCGGTTTTGGCGATGGGAGCCTCAGAATTTAGTGAGCTTCCAGATTTGCCGGCGGTGCCCTTAGAATTGTCTACCGTCGCTGAAGAAACGCAGTCACAAGATTATTTTCTGAATCAAAATTTTACGTTAAAAAATTTGCAATCCCTCCGCCAAAACTACCCCTATGGAATTATTCACTTGGCAACTCACGGGGAATTTAATTCAGGAAGCTCCAACAATTCCTACATTCAACTGTGGGACGAAAAGTTAACATTGAATCAACTACGGCAGATGGATTGGAGTAATCCGCAAGTGCAGTTATTGGTGCTAAGTGCCTGCCGCACGGCGGTAGGCGATAAGCAGGCGGAGCTAGGCTTTGCCGGCTTAGCGGTGGGTGCCGGCGTCAAATCGGCAATGGCGAGTTTGTGGTATGTCAGTGATAAAGGCACGTTTGCGCTGATGAGTGAGTTTTACCGGCAGCTCAAAACTGCTCCCATCAAATCGGAAGCTCTCAGGCAGGCGCAACTGGCGATGGTGAACGGTCAAATTTATTTACAAGATGGTCAGCTGATAGCACCCAAAGAACGCGTGACGTTGCCATCCTCTCTAGCACAAAAGCAAAGCCAGTTGCTCAAACATCCCTACTTTTGGGCCGGCTTTACAATGATTGGTAGCCCGTGGTAGTTGTTTGATGATGTTAAACCCGGTTGCAGTTTTAATGGGTGAGCCGGCTACATTTTGTCAATTTAAAATAGCCTAATGTCTCTGTTGTTAAGGTTGCTATTTGTATTATTTTTTGCTTTGCTGCTCGTCATTGTGGCAGCAACACCAACAGCACTAGCAGCGAGCGCTTAGCCAGACAAAACACTTTTAACCTTAAGCTCGCTAAAAGGCCGGTTTAAATCAGCAACAATCTATCATTATCTTTACATCACTGATGCCGGCGTACCCATCCAATCAGCCGCAGCCGATTCCAAATCCGAGCTGTCGCGTCTGAGATCCGCTCTTAAGGCACTTTCTCCAAACAGGCTTACGATCACAGAAGATGCCCTCTCCTCGACGAAGTTGGATAAAATCGTTTCTGGAATTGCTCTTTTAAAGCCAGACTCCGACTACACCCAACATTTAGCCAATGATCACATCCATTGAGCCATAATTTTTGTAGTGGCTTTAAGATAAAAAAAGTGGGTTAATTTTTTCCTGTGTCAGCTGGAAATTGCAACCTGACTCGATAGAGTTAGGGGGGGCGTTCACTTGAACTCAAAAAATATAAGCCGGCTCAACTATTCATTTGGTGAAGTGCCGGCTCGCTAGAACCAAGCCGAGCAAATAACTGGTTTTTAGTAGAAGAACGTATAAAAAAGAGAGAGAGGCAAAAAGACACAACCATAGAAAAATTGAATGATTGAGCTTGCCGTCAAGTGGCTGCCGGCATCTCAGGTACTTTATTCCGAAAAATCAGTTTAACTTCTTGTCTTTAAGCGATAAAATTGTATTTCTCTCTCTATTTATAAAAATATTTTTATTCAAATATCTGAGTTTAGATTTCATATATATTAATAAACTTTTATTGCATAAGAACTTGCAACTTACTTACAATCTACTGACCTTGAGATAAGATATTAAATAGGTTTTCTCATTCTTGGCAGTGATTCCTTCTACCAATGAGACAAAGTTATAAATCGCAACAAACCTATAAAGTAGAAAAGTCAAGCCAGTATAATTAAATTAAAAGTTTGAGTAGATCGAAGTGGTTAATTTGGTGGTTCTAATGCTACTTTATAGCTGTGAAATTAGCCAAATAGAGGCGCTGCAAATGTTTGGGTTAGCGCTCTCACTCCTCGGTCTGTCGATCTTGACAGCACTCATCAAACGTAAACAGGTGGCAACACTACATTGTAGCGAAGAACTTTTCTCCAAGGTCTTTCACGCCGGCCTGTTGAGCATCTGTGTTATCCGCCTCAGAGATAGCCGTATCCTCGATGCAAATCACCCCTTTCTACAACTCATGGGTTACAGCCGGGAAGAAATCATCGGACGTACCACTGTAGAACTAGCAATGTGGGCGAATGCCGATGAGCGCTTAAACATCATGCAAACGCTGCACAAAGGCCATTCAATTAATGAATTCAAAGTCCAGTTACGGGGAAAATACGGTCAACTCCGCACCGCAATCACCGCAATAGAAACTTTTGAGGTGGTCGGCCAAACCTGTATGCTGGCGATGTTTTCGGACATTACACATTGCACAGAAGCAGCGCTGGCAACAGCCAGAGTACAGGAAGCGCTGCAAAAAACCAAACAAGACTTAGAAACTAGAGTTGAACAGCGCACAGCCGAATTAAAAAACCTTAATGAGCAGTTGCACGTTGAGATTGCTGTACGCAAGCAAGCAGAGGTAGCGGTGGCTCAAAGCGAAGCCCGATTTAGAGCCTTAGTTCAGAACTCATCTGACCTAATTACCATCTTAGAATCCAACGGCACCATACGATTCAACAGCCCAGCGCTAGAGCAAATATTAGGTTACACAGCAGCAGAGCAAATTGGCCAAAATGTCTTTGAGTTGATTCACCCAGACGATGAGCCGGCAATGCGAGCTGTATTTGTACAGAGACTGCAACAACCCGGACTCACAGGTTCAATTCAGTATCGGGTGCGTCATGCAGACGGTTGCTGGATCTATATCGAATCCGTTGCCAATAATTTACTTCACGATGCCAGCATTAAAGGGATCGTCGTCAACTCTCGTGACATCACAGATCGCAAACGAGCGCAAGAGCAAATCATTTTTCAAGCCTCGCTGTTAAACCAAGTTCGCAACGCCGTTATCTCAACAGACTTAGAAGGAAACATCATTTACTGGAATCAGTTTGCCCAAAGCCTTTACCAATGGACAGATGAAGAAGCGATTGGCAAACCCATCCTTGATGTAACTGCTCCTTTAAACGACAAAGAACTTTGCCAAGAAATGTTCGACAGTATCAACGCCACGGGATACTGGGAAGGAGAATTTATAGTTCGGCGAAAGGATGGAATGCCTTTTCCGATACACTTGGTAGAAACAATCGTTCTAGACGCTGAGGGGAACCCCAAAGGCTATGTGAGTGTGAGTTTAGATATTACTGAGCGACAACAAGCCGAACAAGCACGCAAAGCGAGCGAGCAACGCTATCAATTAATGGCTGAATTGTCAGCCGATTTAATTTCTAGGCACACCCCTCAAGGAGATTATCTCTATGCCTCACCGGCTTGCCGTACCCTGCTGGGATATGAGCCAGAGGAGTTGCTGGGACATTCAGTTTATGAGTTTTTTCATCCTGAATACGCCTCAGCGTTCAGGCAAACTCACTCTGCTGTCAGCAACCTGCCAGAAGTCTACACGCTGACACACCGGCACCGTCGTAAAGACGGCAGTTATATCTGGTTGGAAACCACCAGCCGTGCAGTCCGCCACCCCGACAAGCCAGAAGTGCAAGAAATTATTGCCGTTTCGCGCGATATCACTGAGCGGAAACAGGCAGAAGCGGAAATTTGCTTGCTCAATGAAGAACTTGAGCAACGGGTAATCGAGCGCACCGCCGAATTGCAGCGGGCAAATGAAGAATTGAAACGTGAGATCAGCGAACGCCAGCGAGTAGAAGAAGCACTGCGCGAGAGCGAAGCCAAGTTTCGCCAAATTGCGGAAAACATTGAAGAAGTCTTTTGGATCGTCTCTCCAGATGCCAGACAGATGCTGTACATCAGTCCAGCTTACGAAAATCTCTGGAAGCGCTCGTGCGAGAGTTTATACCAAAACCCGGAAATTTGGATAAACAGTATTCATCCTGAAGATCGCGAACGTGTCAGCACTGCCTTTGGGGAACGTTACGAAGGGGACAAACCCTTTAGAGACGAGTACCGCATTATCTTGCCCGATGGCAGCGTGCGCTGGATTTGGGCGCGAGAGTTCCCGATTCGCAACGAGCTAGGAGAAGTTTACCGTGTTGTTGGTATTGGCGCGGATATCACTGAGCGCAAGCAGGCAGAGGAGGAACTCAAACAGCTTCGCCATCGCAACGAGTTAATTTTGAACTCAGCGGGAGAGGGGATTTTGGGCTTTGATCGGCTATTAAGAGTCATTTTTGCCAACCCTGCAGCCGCAAAAATGTTGGGCTATGAAGTCGAGGAATTGCTGGATCGGCCCTTACAGGCAACCCTTCATACCCCCCAAGCTGAGACCAACTTCTATGACAGCCAGTCCCAAAGTCCGATTGCGATTGCGCTTCAGGAGGAGGTTTCCCAGTCAACGGGAACATCACAAAATTGTTCTATCAATAAAGACTTGTTTTGGCGCTCGGATGGGTCGAGTTTTCCCGTTGAGTATGTCTGTACACCCATTCAAGAACGAGGTGAGATTGTTGGCGCGGTGATTACGTTTAAAGACATCACCGAACGCCTTGCCGTGGAACGAATGAAGGATGAGTTTATCTCAGTGGTGAGTCACGAACTGCGAACACCTCTGACCTCCATGCGGGGCGCTTTAGGTTTGCTCACCAGTGGTATGCTCACTGCTCAACCAGAAAAATCACAACGGATGCTGGATATTGCGCTGACGAATACGGAGCGGTTGATGCGCCTGATCAACGATATCCTCGCTCTGGAGCGCATCCAGTCCGGCAAAATCACGATGGCTAAACAAAACTGCAATGCCGCCGACTTGATGCAGCAGGCTTGTGAGGCGATGCAAGCAATGGCGGATAAGGCCGGCATCACCCTCTGCTTAGTGCCGGTGGATGTCCAACTCTTGGCTGACCCCGACCGCATCCTCCAAACCTTGACAAATTTACTGAGTAATGCAATTAAGTTTTCCGCGCGAGCTAACACAGTTTGGCTGACTGCCGAAATTAGGGAAAAAGAACGAGAAGCCGAGCCGGCAATCCTCTCTTCTGTAGGGGGCTTAGGTTCTGGGAATCAGCGAGTTCGCGATAGCGAGAGCGTACGGGCTGAGCGCATAACGCCCCTCATGTTGTCTTACGAAGTGTTATTTACTGTCAAAGATCAAGGGCGGGGCATTCCAGCAGACAAGCTAGAGATTATCTTTGAGCGCTTTCAACAGGTCGATTCCTCCGACTCCCGACAGAAGGGGGGCACCGGCTTGGGTTTAGCAATCTGCCGCAGTATCGTACAGCAGCACGGGGGCCATATCTGGGCTGAAAGCCGCTTGGGTGAGGGTAGCACCTTCTGCTTTACGCTGCCGGCGAGATAAAGCGCCGATTGGGGATTTTTGAGTTTTGAGGGAGAGAACAGTATTGAGTGGGCGAGGAGGTGATAATAAAGCCGGTTGACGCCGACTCGTTTTTTAGGAGCAAAATCAAGATTAGGCTAACGTTAATCAGTCGTTAATTATCATTAGATTTTGCCGTTAATACTGAGGCAAGGAGATCAGGGCGAGATAAGTGCGGGCAGTGTCCTCCAGGCAGTTCTATAGCATCAACGCCCAAGCGTTTACGTGCAGCGTAGCGTGACCATGCAGGAGAAATTATCCGGTCATCCGTACAAAGAATGTATTTACAATCAACATTGGGTAAAGACTTCAACGGACTGGACTCAACAATATAGGCCATTGATTGCTGTGACCGTGTTTTTGAAAGTGCCCAGTCCATGACATCGGGTTGACAATCGTGATAGAACAATCTCCTTAATACAGCTTCATCTGAAAAATCTTGACCAACCGAATCTGGATTAAATATATAAGGTTCATCATCGAATTGTTCGAGTTGACTTGACTCTTTAGGTTGGTAATTTAATGATTGGAGCTGCTCTGAATCGAGATGATGAGCAAATTGGTCAAGCGTACTCATTCCAGGGCAAGGAATCAGCGCTGTAAGAAATACCAGTTGCCGGACTGGATGTGCTTCTGCAACCAGGGGAATAACAGTACCAGCCATTGAGTGCCCCACTAGCACAAGATCATCATCAGTTTTGGGCAGCACTTGCAATACTACATCTACAAATTGCGATAAGTTTGCAGAGGCATCTTCAATCGGCAAATCCATTGCAACTGTCTTATGACCTTGGGCTTCTAAGTAAGGAATTAACAAATCCCAACACCAAGCGCCTTGGAAGGCACCATGAACTAGACAAAAAAGACTCATAGCGCTTTTAGGTAAATTTTCCGGCTTGTACCTATCTTCTAGAAGCTCAAACAGTTAAGTTTTGGGTGGGAGAGGGGGAGATGAGTTTTGAGCGCTGAATGGGGAGAGTATGAGAAGGCGTGAAAATACACAAAAACCTTAATTTCCTTAGCCCCATGCCCCTACCTTTAGGTTGGCGAAGCCTTGACCTTACCTAAAGGTAGGCGCAGCCTTGCCCCATTCCCTAAATCTTAGCTTCCAAAGACTTGAGATACTCGGTATTGACACCTGATTCGCGGGTAAGGGCGATTTTGCCGGTGCGGGCAATTTCGCGAATGCCAAATTTGTTAAGTACCTGCACAATGGCAACCATTTTGCCCGGATCTCCCACCACTTCTAAAGTGAGTGAATCTTCTGCAACATCCACGACACGGGCGCGGAAAATCTGGGCCAATTCAATCACTTCTGAGCGGTTATTGCTATTAGCATTAACCTTGACGAGCATTAACTCTCGCTCGACGCAGGGAATCTCGGTAATATCCTGTACTTTGAGGACGTTAATCAATTTGTAGAGCTGCTTGGTCAGTTGCTCAATGATCCGGTCATCACCGGGTACGACCATCGTAATCCGAGAAATTCCCATTTGCTCAGCCGGCCCAACGGCTAAGCTTTCAATATTAAAACCACGACGGGCGAACAAGCCGGCAATGCGGGTAAGGACTCCCGCTTCATCTTCAACCAGGACGGAAAGGGTATGTTTCATAAGTTACAGGAAACGCTGCTGTGGGTGAGCAACCGGAGTTTTTAAGCAGCTTATATCTATCTAAAGAATCATTTTACTTGACCTGCTGCGATTACAGAGGTTTTTAACAATATCATGGGGGAGATTAGCCAGAGTCTCAATCACTGGTGAATCAAATTTGTTTAACCTGATTGGAGAAAAAGCTTATGGGTTGGTTAAAAAGATTATTTGGGCTGGAAAAACCACAGAATCAACAGGCTACCGTTCAGGCACCTGATCAACCGCAGCAGAGTTATACAGTGCCGGCTGCACCACAAACACCGGATATCCCACCAGAACGGTTAGGCTTGAGTGGAGAATATGACCAAAGCGGTCTTGCCAAGCGAGTTGCTTTGGCGTTTGATGAAGATGCAGAAGTCGCTGACCTGGACAGAGTTTGGGTGGCTCAAACCGGCGGCACCGTTGTATTAAAAGGGGACGTTCCCAGCCAGGATAAGCTAAACAAACTGGTGTCAATCGCAAAGGGAACTTACGGTGCTACGGGTGTTGAAACCGATCAAGTCAACGTAGGCTAGGCCGGTTTAAAGTTTTAAATACTCGCTTGTTTTCAGGCGCTTGTCTGGAAATGAAGCGGTGACTTAACTTGGGATTTTATCTCATTCTATGTAGGGGGGCTTTATGAAGCGCCCCTACAGTCGTTTTGTGAAGCCGCCATTTGTGCGGCGGCTGGTTTTGAGGGGTTGATTGTAAATTGTTGCTACTTGGCTAATCACGCAGAAAACCAGGCCGGCCTCGCACCCTCCCAGGCGTTGACCTGGGAACGGGGGAGATGTTACGAGAATCTTATTCGGATTTTTGAGGGGTGTCAGCAACTGCCGGTTGTTGAAAGACAACCCGTAATAGGGGCGGCGCAATAAAGGTCGTCAAGATCACCATCAGAATAATCGCAACTTCTAGAGCTTCTGAGAGTGCACCACTGTCTGATCCAACAGCGGCAAACACAAGTCCCACTTCTCCTCGCGGGATCATGCCGATACCAATGGCTAAGCGGTTGATCTTTTCTTGACCAAAGACGCTGAAACCGGCAGCCACTTTACCCAGAATAGCCACCAAAATCAGGAAGCTGGCGATGATCAGACCTTCTCGATTGGCGGGAACGGCTGGATTGAGAACGCCTAGGTTGGTTTTAGCCCCTACGGAGACAAAAAAGATCGGCACCAGGATATCGGCAATGGGGATGATCTGTTTTTGCAACTCTTTGCGCTTATCTGTCTCATCTAAGACGAGTCCAGCAGCAAACGCGCCTAAAATCGCTTCTAAGTGGATTGCCGCGCCAATATAGGACAGAATCAACGCGAAGATAATAGCCGGCATGATGATCTGGCCGCGTGTTTTCAGTTGATCGGCCAGTGCTACAAACCATTGGTTAATAAAACGCCCCAGCAGAATCGCACCGACGAGGAAAACGCTGGCACTGATAATCAGATAAACGACGTTGAACACGTCCACTTCGCCGGTTTTGGCCAAACTTGCCACCACGGCTAGGATGATGATCCCCAGAACGTCGTCGATCACCGCCGCGCCAATGATAATCTGACCTTCTTTAGATTTGAGCGCTCCAATTTCTGTAAGCACTCTGGAGGTAATTCCAATGCTGGTAGCGGTTAAAGCAGCGCCGGCAAACACTGCTGGAACAGTCGGGAAATGAAACAGAGTAATTAGCCCGACGGTGCCGGCAACAAACGGCAGTGTCACTCCCACGACGGCGACAAGGGTTGCCTGAAACCCGGCTTCTATTAGTTCTCTTAAGTTCGATTCCAGACCAATTTCAAACAGCAGAACAATCACGCCCAATTCGGCTAGAACCGAGATGACTTCGCTCTGAATGTGAAATGTGGCCTCTGCTGTCTCAGGAGTCAAGCCGGCAGTAGCTTGAAGCAAAGCGATGATCGCAGAACCAGAACTGTCTGCTACGGCTTCTGGAAATACCAGCAGATGCAAGGCTGAAACGCCGACGATCACCCCAGCTACCAGTTCACCCAGTACGGGTGGGAAACCCAGCCAGTTAGAAAATTCCCCACCGATTTTGCTGGCTAGGTAAATTACAACTAAACTCAGCAGCACGCCGGCTAGGATCATTGGGCCTTGGGCTTCTGTTGCCGTTTCGGTTGCGGCTGCGAGAACCGGCCCCAGCGAGCCGGCTGCTAGGCTCCAGTTGGTTGGGATGAACGTGCTCACCCCGGTTATAACATCAACCATTACTTCCGCAGAACTCATCCTGTTTAATGTACCAGTCAAAAGCTGTGGGGTGGGCAATTGTGCTTTGTTGTGGAATTCCACAACTTGCCCACCTTGCGGTCAATTTTGGTTAATTCAGGCTTTTTAGACAAAAACGCGATGCAGTAGGGAGGGCATTTGCCGGCGCACTTGCTCAATACGGCTGGGTTCAATTTCGGCGATTGCAACTCCCGGTCTGTCGCCGGCATCGGCGAGAATTACGCCCCAAGGGTCGATGATCATGGCGTGGCCGTGTGAGTGGCGCATGGCGTAGTGTCGGCCTGTTTGTGCCGGTGCAATGACATAGCAGGTGTTTTCAATGGCTCTCGCTTGCAGCAGCACTTGCCAGTGATCTTTGCCGGTGTAGGCAGTGAAGGCGGCGGGGACGAATAAAATTTCCGCGCCTTTGTAGGAAAGGTGCCGGTACAATTCGGGGAAGCGGACATCATAACAAACGGAAAGTCCGATGTTACCGAGATGTTCCGAGGGATAAACCGGCGGTAGTGTTGTGCCGGCCATCACGGTGCTCGATTCTTGATAAGTGTTGCCATCGGGCAAGTTCACATCAAACAGGTGCACTTTTTTATACCGAGCCTGTTCGGTGCCGGTGGGATCTACTAGCAGTGCTGTGTTATAGACTTTGCCGCTGTCTTCCGGTACTGGGAAGCCACCGCCCACGATTGTCACCTGAAAGCGCTGGGCCATCGTTTTGAGGAATTTTTCACTCTGCTGCGCGATCTCTTCGGCTTGGGCAATCTTGTCCTTTTCTTCTCCTAGGAAGGAGAAGTTTTCTGGTAAGCTGACCAACTCGGCACCACGACGCACGGCAAGATCAATCAATTCTTCTGCCTGAACCAGGTTTTTTTGCAGGTCAGGCAAGCTGGTCATTTGGAGAGCGGCGGCGAGATAAGATTTCATGGATTGAATTGACTGTGATTGAGCGATAGATTGGCAATCGATAGGTCTCGTTCTACTAGAGTACCCAGATCCAAAATATCTTGCTACTCAGCGTTTTATTACTTTTTCTCACTAAACTTTTAGATGCTTTGCTAATTCCCTAGCTTTTGAGAAGCCCTGACAATTCTGTTACTTTTGAAAATCGATATTTATTTGCTCGATATTTTACCCTGAATGTGTTTATATTTCAATAGGTTTATTAAAAAATAGAGACGCAAATATTTTTAACGTCTCTACCTCAATAAAAATTACAAATGGCTAAAAACTATTTGAGTGGGTTGCGAAGATAAACCCGCTTGCCGCCTTCAAAAACTCCATTGGCTAGCACCTCGTCATTACGCCATTTTCCGCCAATGGCGATTCGTGCCACGCCTTCAGAAAAAGATTCAGCATCCCCAAATTGCGGATAAACTACATACTTGCCGGTTTTATCAATGTAGCCATAGGCGTAGCCAATTCCTTCGGGGCGATTTATTCTGACAAGGGCTAGCCCTTCTGAAAAAGGTTCAACCAGTTGAAACTTCTGCGGGATTACTATCTTGCCGGTTTTGTCAATATAGCCAGATTGGTTAACCGGCGCTAACCCTTCTGAAAAAGACCAAGCGCTGGTAAATTGGGGCTGAATAACAAATTTTCCCGTCTTATCGATATAACCAAATTTGTCGCCTAGTTTGACGGCTGCCAGTCCTTCTGAAAATGACTCAGCTTGGTAATACTCGGGCTGAATGACAAAATTGCCGGTGGTGTCGATATAACCGATTTTCCCATTAAATTTAACTTTTGCGAGTCCTTCTGAAAATGACTCTGCTTCATCAAATTTACTAGGGATGGCAATTTTGCCGGTTTTATCGATATAGCCATATTTGCCATCTCCTTCGACAATGCCGACTGCCGCGAATCCTTCGGCAAAGGGTTTGCAGTTATAAAAGTAATCAGTGTTAATGCGCTTGCCGGTTTTGTCTATATAGGCATCTCTGTTATCGATTTGAACGTAGGCAATTCCTTCAGAAAAAGGCTGGGCAATGTCATACTGTGGCTCAATGACCATTTTGCCTGTGCTATCGATATAACCAAATTTTTCGCCAATTTTGACGGCTGCTAGCCCTTCTGAAAATTCATTGCCGACAGTAAATTGTGGTTGAATCACAATCTTTCCGGTTTTGTCGGCATAACCAAATTTTGTATCATTGAGGGTGCCGGTACTGAATGCTGCCAGCCCTTCGGAAAAATTTGATGCCCAATAAGATTGTGCCGGCGGCGAGATATAATTCAGTCTTGCAATGTACTGCGGAGAAACTGCCTCTGGAATTTGCAAAGCTTGAGCAATTAATGCAGTGACTTCACCCCGCGTCGCATTTTGATTCGGTTTTAATTGTTTGACATTGGGATAATTCACCACAAGATTTCCAAAAATTGCAGATGACACTGCAGTGATTGCATAGTCGGGAACTTGCGTCGCATCCTCAAAATACTGTTTTAGCATTTCCACAGATGGTGAAGGGGCGCTATAGTTCAAACCCTTAGTAAGAATGACTAATGCTTGCACCCGCGGGAGGGTTTGATTGGGTTTAAATGTTCCGTCTGGATAGCCGGCAAAGAAGCCATTTTCAGAGGCAGCTTGAATCGCTTTATAAGCCCAATGTGTGTTAGGGACATCTGTGAAGTTAGCCGGCTTGCGAACCGGCTCGGCATTGGGAAAGGCTTTTAGCAAAATCGCGGCAAATTCAGCGCGGGTAATCGTTCCCTCTGGACGAAAATCTCCCTCTGGATAGCCACTAATTAAATTTCGTTCTTGTAGTTTGACAATTGAAACTTGCGCCCAGTGGGTTTGAACGTCAGAAAAGGTTAAAGCAGTTGCCATCGATGGACTCCATAAATAAATCACAGCTAACGGTATGTATTCAAGCGTCATAGGTTTAATCAGGATAGTTTATTTAAGTTAAAAATATAGCATTCCCTCTAATGTATAGGCATTGTAATTATTCTGAGTTGCCACAAATAATTCAGAATTACTACATAGACAGATTTTATTAATTTTTTAAATTAAATTAAGATTGATATTTGATGATGAAAACATCAGTTAGAATTTTGACAAAGCGCCTTATAAATTAAAGCCTGTCAGTTAGGTGCCGGCTTCATGCAAGTTTTGCAAATTATCAAAATATATTTTTCGCCTCGCTGGATGCCGTAATGATCGAAGGAACCGGCACGCAAAGCAAAGGCAAGCATATTACAAATAAACTTAATTTTGTCAACTATCGCAAGGTATATAAGTATACTTTTGAGAGGAGCTATTTTAAACGGCTGCGGTTGTAGCTGTTTCTTTGGATAGAGATCGCCCTATTTATCCTGCTTTACGAAACAATATAAAGTGAGGCGGGTCTTAACTAACTAACAAAGATTTTGAATGTTAGTGTTTAGGGGGCTGTAACAATGAATGGAATCCGTCCGATTGTCAAGCAAGCATTAGCCACCGGCTATCTTACGGTTGAAGCGGAAGAACAGTTACGTCAGCTTTTACAAACGACTAAGTACAGCATCGAAGATTTTAGAGCTTTCATTACCTTACAGCAAGAAGCAATGAAAGGTCGGGTCATGCAAGAATCTCGTGAATTGCTGCGTTCTCAATATATTTCCGCAGCGGCTTGAACCCTTTATCTAAATTTCGCAAAAGTTGGTTTAATATAAGTGAGCCGGCAGCGGTTGAGTAAAAATGCGAAGAAAGCCAGCATTAAATAAAATTTGGATGCCGGCAGGACAAACTTTTTCAGGTCGTTAGAATAGATTTTTTTCGGGAAAGCGTACAAAGATGGTAGCGAAGAAGCGCGAAGAACTATTAGCAATGGTGGCAGCACACCGGCAGGATTTGCAGGAAATGGGTGTGAACTCTTTAGACTTGCTGGGTTAGGAAGCAAGAAATGAAGCCGATTCTAATAATAATCTAAACCTTTTAGCCAATTTCGAGCGACCGTGCGGGCTATTTCAATTCTTCCGCGTTAAACACTACTTAGAAAATATGCTTGGCTGTCCTGTGAATTTGGCAACGGAGAAGGCTGAGAGAGCGTATTTACAATCGCCGATTCTCCAGGAAGCCCTCCGTAGCTTCTAAAGATTGGCGACTTAGCATTTAATATAGCTCAGCTCGCTGTCAACTTAATAAGCATTTTTATCTAATTTGAATCAAATAATCACGAACGCCGACACCCTCGGTTAAAAATGAAAATCAGGGATAATACTTAGCAATAAAAGGCTGAGTCCGCTGTTCCGTAACGATTGATTAAAACCGGCAATTTTTAGCTTTCTACGTCACCACAAAAGCCGAATGAAATGCTAAAAATTGAAATATGAAGCAACAACGGTATAATCAACAACAAATTGAATCGTTCGCCCAAACGGTGTTGAACGATGGCTATTGCGTGTTGCGCGATCACTTTTCCACCGCAACACTGAATGTTTGGCGCGAAGCGTTTGCGCCTTTGCTACACGATCATATCGAGCGCGAAGGTAAACTTCGCAATCGCGGCTCAGCTCGTTATTATGTTACCCTTCCTTTCAACGCTCCCTTTGCCGATCCCAGTATTTATGAAGATGAGGATGTGCTAGCGCTGGTTGAGCGTTTGGTGGGTGAAGATGCGGTGATGTGCCAGTTGGCAACAGACACGCCGTTGCTGGGTTCTGACTATCAAGATGTGCACCGAGATGCGCCGCCGCTTTTCCCGGAAGCTGGCATAGAAACGCCGCCCTTCCAGTTAGCAATTAACTTTCCACTCGTGGATGTGACGCTGGAAAATGGCCCGTTTGAGGTAGTGCGGGGCACGCACATGATCTCCAAGGCGGAAGGGTTGCAGCGCTTGGAGTCGGGTGAGATCAAGTTAGAGCCGGTTTTGATGAAAGCCGGCGATGTGATGATCCGCGATGTGCGGGGACTTCACCGAGGCACTCCGAACCGCACAGAAATACCCCGTCCGATGGTAGTCATTGGCTACAGCCGGCGCTGGTTATATCGTCCGGAGGTTTGCATTCACATTCCCCGTGCTTCCTATGATGCACTTTCGGAACGCGCCCGTCATTTATTGCGCTTCAATCCGATTGTTGAATCCCTGGAAGAGAAGCCGGCAGTTGAGGTTTATCAAGCGTTTGCTTACTAAGAAATGATGTGATAGGCGTTCGCTCTGTAACATAAAAAGGGCGAGCGCTTTTGCTTTTTTTGATATTAAATTACTTGCAAAAGTCTTGAATTGCCAATAGGTCTTAAATACAAGCTTTTAACTCATCTGTGTTTATATGTAGTTAAAAAAGACTTTTCTAATTCACTTCGCTAAATTACAGGGGGGATAAGTAGATCGATAGCGAAACTCATCTTACAAATAAAGCTTTTCACTTTTTATAGCGTTTCCGGCTCCCGTGAGGTACATGATAGAGGCTCAAAGCCTTGCCCTATATTGCCCCATCTGTACCTCATCCGATAGAGAACCGCTATATTTTCACTCCAGTCCTAACTGTTGCTTTAAGGCTGCCGGTGTATTTTTTGCGCTCTGCAACCCTTGCACATCATCCCACTTCGTACCCTCATTCCAGGTAATGTTTTCGAGATTTGCGCTTCTGAGGTTTGCGGTTCTGAGGTCTGTGCTTCTGAGGTCTGCGCTTCTGAGGTTTGCGCCACTGAGGTTTGCGTTGTAATAGAGTTTTGCGCGAAGATTTGCGCCACTGAGGTTTGCACCACTGAGGTTTGCGTGAATGAGGTTTGCACAACTGAGGTTTGCCTCACTGAGGTTGGCGCGACTGAGGTCTGCGAAGTCGAGGTTTGCGCTACTGAGTTGTGCCCCACTGAGGTCTGCACGGCTGAGGTCTGCGTTTTTGAGATTTGTTCTACTCATATCTGCGCCTTTAAGATTTGCCCGTATGAGGTCTGCACTAATGAGGTCTGCACCAATGAGATTTGCGCCTTTAAGATTTGCCCGTATGAGGTCTGCACCACTGAGGTTTGCATGACTGAGATTTGCGCCACTGAAGTTTGCGTCACTGAGGTATGCGCCACCGAAATTTGCGTCAATGAGGTCTGCACCTCTGAAGTCAGCGCCTCCGAGGCTTGCGTGAATGAGGTTTGCGCCTCTGAAGAATTTACCAACTATAGTGTTGAAATTGGATATTACCTCGCCAAAACAATTGCTGTAGCTAATGATGTGAAGTAATCGGTTCTCGTCAAAACCTTCAGTGTCTTTTTTGCCGCAGGGATAGAAGGCGATTTCATCTTTTAGGTAATCTTTTGATAGAGCGTAGCGATGCAACTCTAAGAGTAAAATCATGACACTCAAGCCGGCATAAATGTCTACCTGCCGCTGTCCTATCTTTTGAGTTGGCAGTTGCTCTTTAAGTAACCGCATTTTTTTCTGAGGGAAATTTTCTGCCGGCGCGTCAATAAATTCCCCATCACACCAGCGAAGATAAAAATCTTCCAGACGCTGGAATAACTGCACGGGTCGAAATTCATCACTTGCATCTAGCAACGACATCAAAGCTTCCACAACTTCTGGCGTTAATGCTTCACCACCCAGCAAATCGTAAATTTCCCAATGTAGCTGCTCATCAGTGAGATTAAATCCTTTCTCTTCATGTTCTACTTGTGTCCACTTCTCTAGACTTTCTAGCAATTGTTCAGGCTGTAGGTTAGATGACATACCTTGCTCTTTGTGTTGATGCTTAAAATATAATCTAAATTTAGGTTTAACACCCTAAAGTGTGCTTACCTCAGCAATAAAAGTGTACACATCGTCAAATGTAAAAATTGATAAAATAAGAAGAGTTTTGTAACAAGTGACACAATGATTGCTCCCTCTATTACCCCAACTTCCGTTAATCTTTCTCAACTGCGACCGACTATTTATGAACTGCAACCACAATTAGTCGAGTGGCGTCGCCGGCTGCATCAACAACCTGAACTTGCTTTCAAAGAAAAGCTAACAGCGGAGTTTGTCTCGCAAAAATTGCGGGAATGGGGAATTGAGCATGAAACCGGCATCGCAACCACCGGCATTGTCGCCACGATAGACAGTGGCAAACCCGGTCAAGTGCTGGCGATTCGGGCGGATATGGATGCACTGCCGATTCAAGAGGAAAACGAAGTGCCCTACAAATCGCAGCATGATGGCAGGATGCACGCTTGCGGTCATGATGGGCACACAGCAATTGCCCTCGGCACAGCCTACTATCTCTCGCAACACCGGGATGATTTCGTCGGCGCAGTTAAGATTATTTTCCAGCCGGCAGAAGAAGGGCCGGGGGGCGCAAAGCCGATGATTGAAGCCGGTGTGCTCAAAAATCCGGATGCAGACGCCATCATTGGCTTGCACTTGTGGAACAACCTCCCCCTCGGTACAGTAGGCGTTCGCACCGGCGCGTTGATGGCAGCAACCGAATGTTTTTACTGCACGATTCAGGGCAAAGGCGGACACGGGGCGATGCCGCATCAAACCGTTGACTCGATTTTAGTCGCTTCCCAAGTTGTGAATGCCTTGCAAACGATTGTGGCACGGAATGTAAATCCGTTAGAATCCGCAGTGGTTACGGTAGGTAAATTTCAGGCAGGCACTGCACTGAACGTGATTGCCGATAGCGCCCAATTAAGCGGAACTGTGCGCTATTTTAACCCAACTTTGGGCGAACACCTTCCCCAGCGACTTGAGCAAATCATTGCCGGTGTTTGTAACAGTCACGGCGCGACTTATGAACTCAAATATGTGCGGCTGTATCCGCCGGTAATTAATGATGCGGCAATTGCAGAATTGGTGCGTTTTGTAGCAGCTTCGGTAGTAGAAACGCCTGCCGGCATCGTTCCAGAATGCCAAACAATGGGCGGTGAAGATATGTCTTTCTTCCTGCAAGAATTGCCCGGTTGCTATTTCTTCCTCGGTTCTGCAAACTTGTCGAAAAACTTAGCTTATCCTCACCACCATCCCCGCTTTGATTTTGATGAAGCTGCCCTTGGGATGGGAGTAGAAATCTTTGTGCGCTGTGTTGAAAAATTCTGTATTTAGACGTGAATAAAGAGCAAAATCAGGGATGCTGGGGTGAGTTTAGTCTGAAATTGACAGGTGCTGGTTTTCAATTTCACGCTTTACCCGTCCCCACTCCATTTTTGCTAGATGTCTAATCCTTTGCTTCTACAGTCTTACTGCATCACAGATAGATAACTTTATGGAGTTGCTTTGAAGAGAACACCAATTCTGACTTTAATTAACTGGATAGCTATTTTCTGTCTGTGTTTAGCCGGTTGTACTCAACAAGCTAAACCTGTAGCCCTCACAATATCTGCCAACCCAAGTTTAAAAGAAACTCTCCTAGAAGTTAGCGAACTTTACACTCAAAAAAAACCGAACGTTACAGTTACTTATAATACTGGTGGTGCCACTTTCCTGCAAGAACAAATTCAACAAGGCGCACCCGTTGATATTTTTATTACAAACAACCTAAAAGTAATCAAGACTTTACAATCCCAGGATTTGATACTTGCTAATTCTCCTCAACCCTTTATAAAAAATGAAATTGTATTGATTACACCTAAAAATTCCACCAGCATCTCGAAATTTCAAGACTTAACCAGTGATCGAGTCGAAAAGGTAGCAATGGGAGAACCAAATAACACACCAAGTGGAATATATGCAAAAGAAGTTTTAACCTTCTTTAAAATTTTTGCTCAAGTGAAAAAGAAAGCGGTTTTTGGCGAATATTCGCTTCAGCTTGTTAAAGATGTTGCTGCGGGAAAAGCAGATGCTGGTATTGTCTACCGTTCAGATACACGATTATCAGATAAAATTAAGATTGTCGCAGTCGCGCCTGAAAATTCTCATTCTTCGTTTGTCTATCAGGTAATGGTAATTAAAAGTAGTAAAAATATCCCTTATGCTCAGGACTTTATCCAATTCTTATCAAGCGAAAAGGCTTTAGATAAGCTTCAAAAAGCTGGTTATTTAAGGGTAGACAAAAATTAATTCTTATGGTAGTTAAATAATTCAGAAATTTATAGTCCTAAAATTGTTTTTGATTTTTCAAGAACTTCATCGGGATCGAATGGTTTTGTCATGTACAAATCAGATCCAACTTCTTTACCTTTTTGTTTGTCAAATTCTTGACCTTTGGCTGTTAGCATAATAATGTAAATATTCAGCATTCCCAGTTTATTTTTAACAACGTCGCACACTTCAAAGCCATTCATTTTTGGCATCATTACATCAAGAAAAACAAGTTCGGGTTTTTCGCTTTGGATGGTTTCAAGCGCTTCTTCTCCATTAGTTGCTGTGAGCAATTCTACACCTTCGTCTTCAAGTTCTTCTAGGGTTTGTTCTAGGAGAATTCTGATATGCGGTTCATCATCTACGATTAATATTTTTTTTGTCATATATTTTATTTTTGGCAAAGTGTGAGTTGAGATTAGCTGATCTGTTAAATCTGTCGTTGCAAAGATTAAGATTCTTTAACCGCAGATTCCGCAGATAAGATTGATGGTGAGATGCAGGGATGAAGGGTTATGGAGGATCTTGAGGGGGGTGATTCTGGATGTCTTTTTCTGCTTTTCCACGAGCTAGTAAAAGGAAGAAGACGTTTTCTAGTCCGTTTTTAAATCTTAAGGTTTTAACTAGGTCGTGTTGTTGCGAGAACAGAGAATCTACAATAATCATATCAGGTTTGGTGGATAATGCTTTTTCAATGCATTCTGGGCCATTAAACGCTTCGACGACGCTATATCCTTTGGTTTGCAGCATATCAGCTAAAATCCTCACGGTTGAGGCATCTTCATCAACAACGAGAACTTTCTTTTTAGACATTCCTTGAGAAATGAGTAAGCCGATTTCTTTCAGCAAGTCTTCGGTATTTACCGGCTTTGTAAAATAGCGATCAATTCCCAGCCGGTAGCCGCGATCTTTATCCTCAATAATTGATAAAATTACGATGGGAATGCCCATTGTCAATGGGTTATTTTTCAAGACAGCCGCCACATCAAATCCGTTGATTTGAGGCATCATGACATCTAAAATAATTAGGTCAGGTTTTTTTACTTTCACCTGGGAAATGGCATCCATTCCATCTGTAGCTTCCCAAACTTCATAACCTTCGGCTTCTAGTTCCTGTCTCAGGAGTTGGCGAATGTGGGCTTCATCATCAACAACGAGAATTGTTTTATGATGTTCTGCCGGCAAGGGCGTCGTTTGGACAAGGCTGTGTTTTAATTGCCTAACAAGGGTGTCAATATTAATTTTTTCAATTTCGACATTCGTCCGAAAACCGATAGGTAAAGAAAATGAAAATTGACTTCCCCTACCCAACTGACTTTCCACCCAAATTTTCCCGCCATGATGTTCGACAATCTGCTTGGAAATCGGCAATCCTAAACCCGTTCCCTTCGGTTTGTCAGTTAGAGTGTCTCCTACCTGCTTAAATCGCTCAAAAACTTTTTCGAGATCATTGGGTTCGATGCCGATGCCGGTATCAATGATATTGATAATAATCTCATGATTGTGCCGACTGGCGGTACAAGTTATCGTGCCGGCTTCGGTAAACTTTACAGCATTGGAAATTAAATTAATAATTACCTGAATCAGCCGATCACGATCTCCCAATACCTCTGGCAGTTTATCTTCTACGTTTAAAACTTTTTCTAGATTTTTCTGCTGAAATAAGGAAGATGTCGCCGAAAAGGCACGTTCGATAATTTCCGCTATGGAAACCGGCTGCATTTGCCACTCTATTTTGCCGGCTTCCATCTTCGCAATATCCAAAACATCATTAATTAGCGAAGTCAGGCGCTCACCTTCTAACACAATAATGTTGATATTTTCTCTGACCTGCCTAATGGTTTTTTGAGTCTTACCATTGTCAGATTGAATTAAAGGAAATAAACCTTCTTCCAGTTTTTTCTTAATAATTTTTGCAAATCCCAGAACGGATGTTAAAGGCGTCCGCAGCTCGTGAGAAACTGTGGAAATAAAATCCGTTTTCATGCGGTCAATTTCTTTCTCTGCGGTGATATCGCGGATCAAAATCACCGAACCGATAAAATCAGCGCCTAACTTTAAACTCTCATCGGCTGCCGGCCCGCTTTCGTTAGCAGGATCATGAGAATTCTTGTAAATACCCGTTGCCAAGGCTTGGCCCAACCGGCCTTCCGCCAGTTCCAACTCTGCCGTAAACACTTCTCTGGGGCGTCCCCTAGTTTTCTCTACCAGTTCTA
Source organism: Microcoleus sp. FACHB-672 (assembly GCF_014695725.1). NCBI lineage: Bacteria > Bacillati > Cyanobacteriota > Cyanophyceae > Oscillatoriales > Microcoleaceae > Microcoleus > Microcoleus sp. FACHB-672. The sequence goes on from NZ_JACJOU010000019.1 coordinate 534,187, forward strand.
CAACCTCAGTTTTTGACAACTCCAAGCAGTGTTTACCCGTCAAATCGACTGCCGGCAAACCAAACATCGCCAGCAGTGCAGGATTAAACCGGCCTATCTTGCCGGCAGGATCGATCACGAGCAAACCATCGGCTAAGTTGTCAATAATCGCGCCTAAATTCGCCAAGGTATCTGCTAATTCAGTGCTTCGTGCCTCCATTCCCTTCAGGAGGTTGTCGATCTGTTCTGCCATTACATTTAGGGTGTTTGCCAGGATGCCAACCTCGTCATAAGATGCCACTAACGCCCGCACTTTCAAATCGCCGCCCCCCATCCGTCGGGCTGTATGAGTCAACCGGCTGAGGGCGCGAGAAATTTGAGACACCATGAAAAACGCGATCCCGCTTGCCAGCAAACTCACAATCAGCCCCAGTAATAATAAAGACTGATCCCGAACAGCGCTGCCGGCTGACTGCCGATCCAGGGAATATGCCACAGTATCCAACTGGTTTGCTAAGAAAGTGCCCAGATTATTAATGGCTTGAAGATAGCCCTCTTCTGCATCTGGGGTAGCGGTTAGATATTCTTCTAAATTGGGCCTATAAATCTGCCAGGTGTCTTCTACTTTGCCTAACTGAACCAGCACGGTTTGATCGGTAATGGGAGGGACGTTCAATTCAGTTGAACCCTGATGCAATGCACTTAGCAACGTCTCAAACTGCTCAATTTCGTCTTTCATTTCTCGACTTAGGGCAGCTCGATTCTGGGGGTTGGTTTGGGTGCTGCGAGCATTGGCCAAATAGGCCAGTTTAAAAACGTTTCCCCGCTGTGAGGCAATCCGCGTGCTCAAGGAGCTGGCACTGACTGCCTGGTTAAGCGCCATTGCCCCAATCCCTACAGCCATCAAGTTAAGAGTCACAAGTGCACCAAACAGCAGACTCAATCGGTGGCGAATACTAATTTGAAAGCTTTGGTGGGGTCTGTCTGAGCTAGGGTTCATGCAAATAATTTGCCTCAATCCTTTCTTTGATAAGCTAGCGTATATCTAATTCGCTCTGGGGCAACTAGATAAAAAGCTTAATTCCTCCCGGCTGGGTTGATTTGGGCGCACACAGTCTTGCGCCCCTAACTTGCTTTCCTAAAGTTGGGGCTTCTACCATCAACATTTGTGAAAAAAATACTAATTATTTTTGTACAAATAATCTAATTTTTATATAATTTCTCTGCCCTTGTGCCAGTTGCTCAATCGCCACAAGCTCATGCAAGTTAAAGGCACCTAATCGTCTTTAAAGGGATGTATAAACAGTGCCAATTATAAAAACTGTCCCTGAAACAAAAAGTTTCCTGATTCTCAAATTCTATATTTGATTCAAATAATATTTGCGCTGGAAATTTAAGTTTCGCTGGAGGCGACAGGGCTATGCAACCATTAAATACGGGTTCTCATCAAGCACATAGTGCCGCTTGGGTAATTCAGGCATGGGCATCGTTTGTCATATCCGTTGGAGCGACAGGTGCCGGCATCCTGTACTTACCTGTAGATGGCTGGGTAAAAAGCTACATGGGCATGGGTTTAGTTTTCACTGTCGGCTCTACCCTCAGCTTAGCGAAAACCGTGCGAGACGAGCATGAAACGAAACGACTTGCAGCTCGCATTGATGAAGCCAGAGTTGAAAAATTACTCGTAGAACATCATCCTTTAAAATAACACCTCTACTGACTCAACCCGGAAGGGTTTACTGGCAAAAGGTTTATAGAAATATTTAAAGCCCGCATCTGCGGGCTTTATTTGTATATCTTCGGCTTTTATGGCTGAGATTTGCGCCGTTTATCCAGTTTTTGCCGGCGTCGGTTACTCGCAATGACCGCATGATCGATAGGAAATCCCACAACGGGGATAACCTGATATTTCCGCTCTTCTTCAAGTTGTTTGATTTCCGTATAATCAGTCCAATGAATGCAATCAACCGGACAGGTGTCAATAGCTTCTTGAATTAACTCTTCGGAATCGCCATCTTGGCGAACCACGCGAGAGCGGCCATAGTCGGGTTCAATGTAGAAAGTGTTGCGGGCGACGTGAGCACAATGCTTACAGCCAATGCAAGTAATTTCATCGACATAGACGCCCTTTTGCCGCAAGATACCGCCAAGTTCCGGCTCTAAACCGGAACGTTCCGGGCCATTGCGTAAAGCACCTCCTAGCTCCGGTTCCAGCCCCGACCTTTCAGGTTCTTGGGTGTCTGCCGGTGGAGAAAAGTCTGACATTAGGCACTCCAGCGTTGCAGCACTAGGCGAATAGAACCATCTTCATTTTTTTGCTGTTCAGACACTTGGAAGCCTTGCTTTGCGGTTTCATTCACAACGGTATGGTACGCGTAGCGCTGTGACACCATATTAATGAAGCCATCCACAGACCAAGCTTGCTGCCAAAACTGTAGATCAGCAACCAGTTCATATTCTTGGCCATTCCAGCTGAAGCCAACATCGTAACCATTGTTTTGTTCGATGGCAATTTCAGCGTTGTAGGTTTGTCCCTTATAGCCCCGCACTTCTTTGGGGCCGGCTTTCCAGTCAATCCCTAAATCGGTTAAAGCGGCTTCCAGGGAGGTCAGATTGCGGATTTGGGTTTTAATTTGGCTAAAGTGTGACATTGTTTTTTCCTAAGTAAATAAGTAAATCAACCTGAGCTAAACGGAAAAATTTCACCACTCGCTAAAAGTCGTCTGGGCCGTTGCCGTCGCCGACTGGTGAACTGTTTGGGCAAAAAATTCAGAGGTTTGCTCTACAGAGAGCACGTGTCCGAGCTGGGCTTCAATTGCGGCAGTGACCTCCGCGCAAGATGTGCCCACAATGCCGGTTACTTTTTCCTGCACTCGGCCATCCGAATAAATCACAAACTCTAGCGTTTCCATGCGTTTGGGTGACCCTCTAAGTTCCTGACTAGACGAAATCACCCGGCCACGGACGGAGGTGGAAACCCTCGGAGTCCTCTGACATCTCTCCTACCAGGGGAGAAGGAGGGGGTGCCGTCTGAATATGCTTTTGATATGAGAGCTGGGTGGTCGTTAAGTTTATTTTGACGAATTGTTGAACAAAGAGTCAAAACTTAACAAAAATATTTATTTGATTGTGAGTATACGTCAGTCTTTGGTAAGTTTCGCTTAAGTTTACCTCAGCCGTCAAGAGCCTGCGAGGACTGGGATCGCTAAACTCTCCCTAGGGATAGAGGTTTACGGCATAAGTTGTCATGGCGAATCTAACGCAAGGATGACAGCAGGGGATAATAGAATTTGTCTAAATTTGAGCCAAGATGAGTACACAACAATTTACAAATCAAAATAATGCGAGTGCCGGCAACTCAAGTGCGGTACGCGTGGGAGTGTTGGGTTTTGGCGGACTGGGTCAAGCCGCAGCTAGGGTTCTTGCGCCTAAGCACGAAATGCTTTGGGTAGCTGCCGCCGATCAAAAAGGCTACGCCTGCAACCCAGAAGGTTTAAATCCCGATGCCTGCATCAAGGTTTACCAGTCTCAAGGTTCTCTAGGCTATCTGGAGCCGGCAGGCCGTCTCAGCAGCAACAGTATTGCGGACTTAATAGAAAACGCCTCAGTCGAGGGCTATTTTCTCGCACTGCCGAATTTACCAAATACCTTTATGGCTTCTGTGGCAAGGCAGTTTATTCAATCTGGATGGCGGGGGGTACTGGTAGACGCCATGAAACGTACCAGTGCGGTTGAGCAGATGTTGGAGTTACAAGACGAGTTACAGGAGGCCGGTATTACTTATATGACCGGCTGTGGGGCAACGCCCGGTTTGCTAACAGCCGCAGCCGCTCTAGCCGCTCAGAGCTATGCTGAAATCCACAGGGTAAAAATTACCTTTGGGGTCGGCATTGCCAACTGGGAAGCCTATCGGGCCACGATCCGCGAGGATATCGCCCATATGCCCGGTTACAATGTGGAGCGGGCAATGGCCATGACGGATGCTCAGGTGCAAGCGTTGTTAGATGAAACCGGCGGCTTACTGACCCTAGAAAATATGGAACACGCTGACGACATCATGCTGGAACTTGCCGGCATTTGTTCGCGAGATCAAGTCACGGTGGGAGGCGTTGTTGATACGCGCAATCCTAAGAAGCCCTTAAGCACGAATGTTCAAATAACCGGTCGCACTTTTGAAGGGAAAATTTCTACTCACACCTTCACCTTAGGCGATGAAACCAGCATGGCCGCTAATGTTTGCGGGCCGGCTTTTGGCTATCTCAAAGCCGGGGTTATGTTACACCGGCGCGGCATTTACGGTTTATTTACAGCTGCTGAAGTCATGCCCCAATTTGTTCGGTAGGGACTAGAGGCTAGGGGCTAGGGAAGAAGGGGAGAGTTGCAGAAATCTAGCTGATGCCCCATTCCCTATGCCCATACCTTTAGGTTGGCTAAGCCTTCCCCCATTTCCCTTCATGCCTGTGAGTTGCCGGTGGAGAAGGATTCAGATTCTTCTTCCGCTTCCTCCTCCTCTACACCGGCATCTAAAGTTTGGATGACAAAGGGTAAAGAAGCGCCGTTTAAGCCGCGTTTAATTCGTTCTGGTGTTTGTTCAAATAAAACAAACAAGGGGTAAATATTTTCCGCCTCTTCGCTGATAATATAGCGGTAGCGGTGAGGCATCAGCCACTCATAGCCTTTATCAAGCCATACTTGTGTCTGACGCCAGCGCCTCAGCAGGCTGGAAAAGTCTTCTTCGGGACGATGAATGAAGATAAAAATCTCGATGCCGGTTTTAACTTTCCATTCGGGATCGCACATCAAAATCGCTACATCACAAGGAAGACAAACGGCTTCCCCCGCAGCTACACTAATGCCACTGTGTCCAGGTTGAGAAACCGCATCCCGAACACGGACAATTGGCAGAGGAATCGCAATCAAACTGTCTTCAGGCCGGCGCATACTTGGCACCATTTCCAAATAAGGCCGGTATTGCTTGAGTAAGGTGATTAGAGAATAAGCGTCACTGTACTGGGCAAGTAACGCTTCGTAATGAGATGATTTAATACGCATGATTGTTTTAGATTTTACAGTTTGAATTTTAGATTTTAGAAACGATTCAAAATCCAAAATCCAAAACTTTTTAGCCTAATTTGTCAAACACTGCGAACATCGGCAAATACATCGACAGCAAAATTGCACCAACCAACGCTGCAATGCCTACCATCATAATTGGCTCCAGCGTACTGGTCAGAGCTTTAACTGCTTGCTCAACTTCATCTTCATAGAAGTCAGCAACCTTCATCAACATTTTGTCAATTTCGCCGGTTTCTTCCCCAATGCTCATCATGTGAATTGCCATTGCGGGAAATACATCCGCTTCTTTTAATGCAACGCTAATCATGCCACCTTGTTGAATTTCTTGCCTTGCGGCTTCCACTGCATTTGCAATGACTTGATTTCCTGCCGTTTCTTTAACAATTTCCAGGGAAGTTAGCATCGGCACCCCAGAGCGGGTCAACATACCGAACGTGCGGCAGAAACGAGCGACAGCCGTTTTTTTGATCAAATCTCCAAACAAAGGCAACTTCAGCATTATGCCGTCAATTTGCAGCTTACCCACCGGCGTTTTGTAGTACATGTTGTAAGCCGTTGTGATCGCAAAGATCGTACCGATGAGTGAGCCTAATTTCACTGGAGTTCGAAAAAAATCGCTGCACGCCAGCATAAATAAGGTTAAGGCTGGCAATGGTGTCCCAAGTTCTACGAAAATCTTAGCAAAGGTGGGCAAAAGAAATGTCGTCATCCCAAAGAATACAAGAATAGCAATCGTTCCGACGGCCTTTGGATAAGCGGTTGCTGATTTGATGTGGTTCTGCAATCGAGCAGCATCTTCTAGCAGCTTGGCAACTCGGTTCAACACTTCATCAAGGACACCACCGAGTTCTCCCGCCTGTACCATTGCGACATAGAGATTATCAAAGCAGTAATCATGTTTCCGCATAGCCTCCGCAAGCGCCACACCCTCTTGCACATCTGCATCAATGACTGACAGAGCTTTTTTCATCTTGGCGTTATCATTTTGCTCGCGTAAGACGCCGATCCCTTTGACCAATGGCACACCGGCATTAATCAAAACTGCCAATTGACGCGAGAAAACAGCCTTGTCCTTAACCGTGACAGAGGCCATCGCGAAATTGAGCTTCTCTTCTAATTCCTTAAAGTCAAAGCCTTTGGCTTTAGTAGCTTTCTTTTTAAAACCCTGAGCAGCGGCAACATTAGTAGGCATGACTAAACTCCTGAAAAAGACACTGGGAAGTCAATTTGAATGGATGAAATAAGTAAAATCTCATCCATTCAAAGACAAAAAACAAAGAAATTAAATATTTGCCGAGGCTGGCTTTTCTAACTGGCCGCTAATCGCAACTTGTTTAACAGCATTCAACGGTTCTGGGACGCACGGTTAATGAGCTGCTTTAGCCGGTGCCCCTGCCCCTTTGGGTGCCGGCCCAATCAAGCGTGCTAGTTCATCGGGTTTAGAAGATTTGGCCATCGCAGCTTCCCAAGTGACTTTGCCCTCTTGGAAGATTCTAGCCAAGCACATCTCCATCGTCTGCATCCCGACTTTAGCGCCGGTTTGGATAGCCGAGTAAATTTGAGCGCTTTTCCCTTCTCGGATCAAGTTAGCAATAGCCGGCGTATTTACCATGATTTCCTGGGCCGCTATCCGTCCCCCACCGATCGTCGGCACCAGGTTTTGGCTGCAAATCCCCACCAAGGAAATAGACATCTGTGCTCGAATCTGGGGTTGTTGAATGGGGGGGAATACATCTAGCAGTCGGTCAACTGTTCCCGCTGCAGAGTTCGTGTGTAGGGTTCCGAAGACTAAGTGGCCGGTTTCTGCAGCGGAAATTGCTAGACCAATCGTTTCTAGGTCCCGCATTTCCCCAACCAGGATAATATCAGGGTCTTCCCGCAGTGCTGCCTTCAGGGCGTTACCAAAGCTCTTGGTATCTTCACCCTTTTGGCGCTGGTGAAATAAGCTCTTGATATTCGGGTAAACATATTCAATCGGGTCTTCTACTGTCAGAACGTGTTCTGCGCGTGTGCGATTGACTAAATCCAGGATGGCCGCTAAGGTTGTCGTCTTGCCGGAACCTGTCTGGCCGGTTACCAGTACCATTCCTCTCGGCCTTTCAGCCATCTCCCGCATAATTTCTGGCACCCCCAACTTCTCAAAGTTGGGAATTTTAGAAGACAGTGCCCGCAAACAAGCGGCCCAGCACCCCCGTTCCCGGTAGACATTAACGCGGAACCGGCACAAACCCTTAACCCCATAGGCGCAGTCTAACTCCCAGTTCTGCTCCAAATCTTTGCGCTGATTGTTATTGAGCATACTGAAGATTAGCTTCTGACATTCCTGAGAATCCAGACTTTCTCCAAATTGCGGTTGCGGGGTCAGTTTGCCGCTGACGCGGAAGTAGATAGGTGCGCCGGCTTGGATGTGCATATCTGAGCCGCCTTGTTCTACCAAGGACTCCATCACGTCTTCAATCATATACTCTGCCATAGATGCGTCTCCAAATTGTGTTCCGTTGTTATTGAGAAATTTAGTGAAGGTTCAGTCACATCAAACCTTTTCGTTTTTTAGAGAAAGTCGGAAACTAGGGAATTAGTCGGAAATCTCACCCCGCATCTTTAGTTTCGCTTAACCCTTAGTCTTGAAATCGCGGGGTCATGCAGTAGGGGCAATCCAGCATTTCTGGCTGTAATTCGGCAATGCAAGTTTTACAGGTGAGTCCCTGCTTGCGTTTGGCTTTCAGTTCTGCTTCTAGGCCGGTGTCCGTGAATGTTACCCGCTCCACCTCTTCAAAGGTTGTATGGCCCTCGCGCACGAGCTGTAAGCTGTAAGCTAGCAAAGTCTTCATTCCCTCTTCTATTGCCGCTTCTTTGATTCGCTCAGTTGGAGCGCCTTGAGAGATTAAACCGGCTAGCCGTTCAGTTGTCTTTAGGAACTCATAAACACCCACCCGTCCCTTGTAACCAACGCCGACGCATTTGGGGCAGAGTTCTCCGCGATCAGCTGCGACTTTACGTTCTGCCGGCGCGATGGTATTGGCTTTAAAGAAGGTAACGTTGACTTCCTGAGAAGCAGATAAAGCATACCGACCCAGTTCTTCTGGGGTCGGTTTATACTCAATCCGGCACTGGCTGCAAACCCGTCGCATCAAACGTTGGGCCAGCACACCCAGCAAGGCACCGGACACCATAAATGGCTCAACTCCCATTTCGTCTAAACGCGCAATTGCTCCAGCCGCGTCGTTGGTGTGCAGCGTTGTCAGCACTAAGTGGCCGGTTAACGCCGCTTCAATTGCGGTTTTAGCCGTTTCTTTGTCCCGCGTTTCTCCCACCAGAATCACGTCGGGATCTTGCCGCAAGAACGCCCGCAGGATATTAGAAAAGTCCAGACCCTTGGCTCGAATGACCTGCACCTGGGTGATTCCAGGCAAGGCATATTCAATCGGGTCTTCTGCGGTACTGATATTAATTCCCGGATCGTTCCGTTCTGAGAGGACTGAGTACAGAGAAGTTGATTTACCAGAGCCGGTTGGCCCTGTCACCAAAATCAGCCCGAAAGGCCGAGCAGCCACTTCTCTAACTTGAGCAAGCGTTTCTGGATCGCTGATTAATTTATCCAAACCAAGCTGGGTGGACGAGTTATCCAAGATCCGCAGAACAATCTTTTCGCCATACCGACTGGGCAAGCAATTTACCCGAAAGTCAACAGTGCGTCCCTGAAACACCCGGCGGATACGGCCATCCTGAGCCACCCGTCGTTCGGCGATATCCATTTGGGCGATGATTTTGAAACGTGAGGTAATCGCAGGAATCACCTTTTTCGGTAAGCGGGGAAACGGTTCATGCAGCACCCCATCCTTCCGCATCCGAACCTGAAGATACTCTTCTTGAGGTTCGACGTGGATGTCAGACGCCCCGTCAGTGAGTGCCTTGGCCAAGATTTTGTTGACAATGGCAATCACCGGCCCGGATTCTGCGTCTCCTAAAGCCGCGTCGAGGTTCATATCCTCGTCAACGGCTGCCTCTTCTATGTTTCCATCGTCCTCGAAGGCATCGGGTTGGAAGTTTAAATCGAGCGCTTGGGCTTTTGCTTGCTGAGCCGCTTGCTGTTTCATCTGCTCATCTAAATACTGAGAGATGAGCTGCTCATAGTCTTCTGCGGTAATTACCCTTTTTTGCAGCCCCAATCTTTGGGGTTGCAGAATCCGGTTCAGATCGTCGAGAGCGTTTAAATTGTCTGGATCGACCATTGCCACCAAGACTGAGGGTGGCTCAGTTTCATCTTGCTGTAGTGGGATTAACCGATGGCGACGGCAGGTGTCTTTGGATATTAGGGTTTCAATCAGGGAACCGATTTGTTCGCTGGCTATCTGAGTAAGTTCTGGATCGAACGCTTCAACGCCGTAGAGAATTTTGAGTTCAAATAGCTGTAGTTTTTTATACTGGCGCAGTAATTCTGGCGGCAGTTGCTTGCCGGTTATTGCTTCGAGTGCCGAGATTAGGGGTTTACCCTCTTCACGGCTCTGCTTCATGGCTTGCTGCAACTGTGCTGTGTCTGCGAAGCCGGCCTGAATCAGTTTATTCCCAAAGGGAGAAAAATTACTCTGGACAGTAATGAGCGCACGCCGCTGCGATGAAGTGTTAGTCATGGCTGATGAATCAGAACTCCTTTCCCTTGGATTTGCAAAAGTCTGCAAGCAGAATTTATAAAGATGACACCCGCTTTGTCTGAATCTATGTCAGCCGACCGCAACACTTTTGTTGAAGTTTTCATTTTCAACGTCCGAGGCAAGCGGGGCACCCTGACGGGGAAATACCTGGCGCTTAATGCTTCCCCTGGGGGTATGCGGGTCAAGGCCACCGATTTTTTGTGGCGAAAGGCTTCTGTCAAGGTCATCTCTTGCTGAGGAAGCCGATCATTTGAACCGGCGGGCCATGAGCCTGATGGGCTGGGTCGTTGCTGGTGAATAGAAGATGCACTTATGGTTCCCAAATAATAGCTGTTATTAACCGATTGGGCGGATTGGCTGTAATATATGTTTGATTTAGATATCACGACTCAACGGGATACCTGAAGCTCACCGGCTCGTTGATTGAGGGCGGTCAAAAAAGCACTGGCACTAGCATAATTACTAGGGTTGCCTGTCAGTTCCTTGGGCAAGTTGTTAATTGAGGCAGCAAACGCTGCAATTTCTAAGTTCACTCGCAATTTTAAAGTCGAGTCGGCTCGTCACCAGTCTTGATACAGAAGGTTAGGGAGAATGAGTGACCTTAACCTTAGTGTAACCGCGTTAAACACCTTTGAGTAGAGCGCCCATCTTTGGGTAGGGTAAAGAGCGGGTTCTGTACTTAAGGCTTTGAGACAACGCGTTTGTAAAACCGGCTATTGACTTCATGGAACACCAATGGCATGGCTTAACCTCTCTGTCAGGTTTTGCCATTGCCACTGGGAGAATGTCAAAATGTTGAAAGACACATCGCGTAAAAATGCCTGGAACCAGATAAGCTTAACCTTTGGCTACAGTGAGTCAATAAGGAGATATTGCTTATATATAGGCATAAAGTCTGTAGCTAAGTTGGCAATTTTTTGAGTGGGGTTAGTGGAGAATGATGGACGAAGAAAAGCAGCTAGAGAACACCCAAAGCCCAACAAATGACATTGTAGAGGGTTCAGAGTCAATGGCCGGCGAAACAACCGCAGCTCAAGGAAGTGCGAATTCCCCTCAGGAAGATGCCTCCGGGTCGCCCGATTTGGAAGTGTACGCACAAGCCTACGCAGAAACGAATGGAACTGCTGATGATCCGACAGGCCAAGAAGATGTGGCGTCAGGGGGTGTAGATCCCGCCTTTGTCCAAAGCTTGTTGCAAGAAAATGAGTCGCTGAAATCCCAGCAGGAAGAATTGAGAAGTGTTTATGCACGGCTAGCGGCAGATTTTGACAATTTCCGCAAGCGTACTCAGAAAGAAAAAGAAGACTTAGAGGTTCAAATAAAGTGCTCGACCCTCAAGGAACTGCTGCCGGTTGTGGATAATTTTGAGCGGGCGCGTTCGCAGATTAAGCCGCAAACTGACTCAGAAATGAATATACATAAAAGCTACCAAAGCGTATACAAGCAAATGGTAGACTGCTTAAAACGGACTGGGGTGGCCCCCATGCGTCCGGAAGGCCAAGAATTTGACCCCAATCTTCATGAAGCGGTGATGCGTGAGGCAACTGACCAGTTTCCAGAAGGAACGGTGATGGAAGAACTGATGCGCGGGTATATCCTGGGTGAGCGCGTCTTGCGTCATGCTATGGTCAAGGTGGCCGCCGCTCCAGAGCCAGGGGCGCAGTCTGAAGAAACCGCCCAGGAGGAATCAACAGAAAGCTGACAAAGGCTACTCCGAGAGGCCGCAAATTTGTAAAGATTTAGCCTCAAGGTGATAGGGTTTCCGCAATTTTGCGGAATACTGCCAAAAAATGGATTTCACCGACACTCACATTTTGTCCAAATTCTATGGGAAAAGTCATTGGTATTGACTTAGGCACAACTAACAGTTGTGTCGCTGTTTTAGAGGGTGGCCAACCTATCGTTATTTCCAACTCGGAGGGGGGACGTACAACTCCGAGTATGGTGGGGTTTGGCAAGGGTGATGAGCGCCTAGTCGGTCAGCTGGCGAAGCGACAGGCGGTGACCAATGCTGAAAATACAGTATTCAGCATAAAACGCTTTATTGGCCGGCGCTGGGAAGACACGGAAGAAGAACGGTCTCGGGTTCCCTACAATTGCGTCAAGGGCAGGGACGAGACGGTTGATGTCCAAATTCGCAAGCGCAACTACACCCCCCAGGAAATTTCGGCAATGATCCTGCAAAAACTAAAGCAGGATGCGGAAACTTATCTGGGCGAACCCGTGCATCAAGCAGTGATCACGGTGCCGGCCTACTTTACAGACGCCCAAAGGCAAGCAACCAAAGACGCCGGCACCATTGCCGGTTTAGAAGTGTTGCGGATCATCAATGAACCGACAGCAGCCGCTTTATCCTATGGGTTGGACAAGCAAGACCAAGAGCAGACCGTCTTAGTGTTTGACTTGGGCGGCGGCACCTTTGATGTATCCGTGTTGCAGCTGGGGGATGGGGTATTTGAGGTGAAAGCTACCGCCGGCAACAACCACCTAGGGGGCGATGACTTTGATACCTGCCTGTCTCGGTGGATTGTCGAGCAATTTGAAGCCCAAGAAGGCACGGACATTTCGGCAGACAAAATGGCCCTTCAGCGCATTCGAGAGGCAGCGGAAAAGGCCAAGATAGAATTGTCCAATATGGCTACCACCACCATAAACCTGCCGTTCATTACAGCAGATGAAACCGGGCCAAAACATCTGGAAATGGAGCTGAGCCGCTCCCAGTTTGAAGAACTGGTTAAACATTTAGTAGATAGTACAATCGAGCCGGTGAGTCAGGCGCTCAAAGACTGCGCCCTCTCAGCGGATGACATTGACCGGATTATTTTGGTAGGTGGCTCGACTCGGATACCGGCAGTGCAAACAGCCATCAGCAAGTATTTTGGTGGCAAAACACCGGATCGCTCGGTGAACCCAGATGAAGCCGTTGCCCTTGGTGCGGCCATTCAAGGGGGCGTCTTGGGCGGCGAGGTGCAAGACTTATTGCTGCTGGATGTGACGCCCCTATCTCTGGGGATTGAAACCTTAGGAGAAGTTTTCACCAAAATTATTGATCGCAATACTACGATCCCCACCAGTAAGTCCCAGATGTTCTCTACGGCAACTGACGGACAGCGATCAGTGGAAATTCACGTCCTGCAGGGCGAACGGGCGATGGCAAAGGATAACAAAAGCCTGGGCAAGTTTTTGCTCACCGGCATTCCCCCAGCCCCGCGTGGAGTGCCTCAAATTGAAGTGTCTTATGATATCGATGCCAATGGCATTCTCGAAGTCTCCGCACAAGACAAAGGCACCGGGCGCGAGCAAAGTATTCAAATTACGAATACCGGCGGCCTGACAGAAAGCGAAGTGGAGCGGATGCGGCAAGAGGCCGAACTGTACGCCGAAGAAGACAGGCGACGCAAGCTGCTGGCTGAACTGAAAAATCAAGCCGATAGCTTATTCTATAATTATGAGGCGACGCTCCAAGATCACGGCAACATTCTTGATGATGACCTCAAAGCCGAACTCAGCCAAAAAGCAGACGAGTTCCGGGCCGTCATCGCAGATGAGTCTATAGACTTGGAAGTAATGAAGCAGCAAATTGAGGCATTTCAGCAGACCTTGTTCTCTATCGGAACTGCTGTCTATCAAGGATCTGCCAGTTCTGCCGGCGATTTCGATAGCGCGGCAGCAGCACAAAAGCCTGGAAAATAAACCGCTCACAATCGTTAAATAGCAGCGCTGGATCGCAGTTGCTCCTATACTACAGGTAGGACAGGACTGTTGCTGTGACGGCTAATTAGCAAGCCGGAAAGCGATCCAACCCAAAGTCCTAAGATTTGCGTACTTTTTGTTTTTTATACCTACCTACAGCGCTCTATGGCCGGCGACTACTATGAAATTCTTGGTGTCTCCCGCGATGCGGACAAAGAGGAAATTAAACGCGCTTACCGGCGTTTAGCTCGGAAGTATCACCCGGACGTTAACAAAGAAGAAGGGGCTGAAGAGCGCTTTAAAGAAATCAATCGCGCCTACGAAGTCCTGTCGGAACCAGAAATGCGGGGTCGCTATGACCGCTTTGGTGAGCAGGGAGTTTCCGGAGCCGGTGCTGCCGGCTACAGCGACTTTAGTGAAGGCTTTGCAGATATCTTTGAAAGCTTCTTCAGTGGCTTCGCCGGCGCAGGGGCGGGCCAGCAGGCTCGTCGGCGCGGTGGGCCAGTCCGAGGCGACGATTTGCGCCTGGATCTGCGGTTAGACTTCCGGGAAGCCGTCTTTGGTGGGGAAAAGGAAATCCGCATCAGCCATCTGGAAAGCTGCGAGGTTTGCAGTGGCACCGGCGCGAAGCCAGGAACTCGCCCCCGTACCTGCCCGACTTGTACGGGTTCCGGTCAGGTGAGACGTGCCACTCGCACTCCCTTTGGCAGCTTTACGCAAGTTTCTGTCTGCCCGACTTGTAACGGCACGGCCCAGGTAATTGAAGATAAATGCGAATCTTGCACCGGCAAGGGTCAAAAACAAGAAACGAAGAAGCTGAAAATTACCGTTCCCGCCGGCGTTGACAGTGGAACGCGTTTGCGGGTTTCCGGCGAAGGAGATGCCGGTCAGCGCAACGGCACACCGGGGGATCTGTACGTTTACTTGTTTGTTAATGAAGATGCCGAATTTCATCGCGAAGGCATTAACATCCTCTCGGACATTAAGATTAGCTACCTGCAAGCAATTTTGGGGTGCCGGCTTGATGTTAATACCGTTGATGGGCCGGCAGAATTGGTGATTCCCCCCGGAACCCAACCGAGTACCGTTTTAACCTTAGAAAATAAGGGCGTGCCGAGGCTGGGCAACCCGGTTAGTCGCGGGGATCATTTAATTACCGTATTGATTGAAATTCCCACTCGCTTGGGTGCCGATGAGCGCACCGTGTTGGAGAATTTAGCGAAAACGAAAGGGCTTAACGTCGGCAAAGGGGGCCAGGGCTTCTTAGGAGGGCTGTTCAACAAGTGATGAACCATCCAACCGGCTCACAACCCGACGCTGAGATGGATTTGCGGGGCACCCCTTGCCCGCTGAATTTTGTTCGCACCAAACTCCGCTTGGAGAAAATGGCAGCCGGTGAACTGCTAGAAGTGTGGCTTGATGCCGGGGAACCGATCGAGCAAGTTCCCGACAGCTTAGCGATGGAAGGCTATAAAATTGAGCAAATTGAGGAGCGCACCGGCTTTTTTGCAGTGAAAGTGCGCCGTCCCGTAACGTCTGCATGAGTTCACCGGCACCAGAGAGCAATCCAAGCGGGGCGGAAGTTCTGCTCACCGGCACCGTCGTCGCAGTTCAGGCAAATTACTACCAAGTTCAGCTCGATTTGCCGGCACCGGAGAACGGGAATACAATTCCTCCTTCCCCTACTCTCCTCTGCACCCGCCGCGCCCGCTTGAAGAAAATGGGCCAGCAGGTGATGGTAGGTGATCGGGTAGTGGTGGAGGAACCGGACTGGGCCGGCGGACGCGGGGCGATCTCTCAAGTTTTACCCCGCGAAAGTGAACTGGATCGGCCTCCGGTAGCGAATGCGAATCAAATTTTGCTGGTTTTTGCTTTGGAAGAACCGCCGCTTGATACCCATCAATTGAGCCGGTTTTTAGTGAAAGCTGAAACCACCGGCTTGAAGATTTGTCTTTGTTTGAATAAAAGTGATTTAATTTCCCCAGAGCAGTTGCAGCAGTGGAAAGAACGCTTAGCCGGCTGGGGATATGAGCCAGTGTGTATCAGTGTTGAAGCCGACATTGCTTTAGATGAATTGTACACACAACTCAACGAAAAGATTACGATTGTTTCTGGCCCTTCTGGAGTCGGAAAATCGAGTTTAATTAACTATTTGATTCCCGATATTAACCTGCGAGTGGGAGAAGTTTCGGGAAAACTTAATCGAGGCCGGCATACGACGCGACACGTTGAATTGTTTAAGCTGCCGGCGGGTGGTTTGTTAGCAGATACTCCCGGATTTAATCAACCCGATTTGGATTGCGAACCAGAGGATTTAGCCTTGTATTTCCCAGAGGTGCAGCAGCGTTTAGCTGAGGGAAGGTGTCAGTTTAATGATTGCCTACACGCAGATGAGCCGAATTGTGCGGTGCGGGGCGATTGGGAGCGTTACGAGCATTATCTAGAGTTTTTGGCAGAGGCGGTTATACTGCATGATAGTTTGCAGCAGCAGGCGGATGCTGAATCTAATATGAAGATGAAGAGTAAGCGTGCCGGTGAGCAGCAATATGAGCCGAAGTTAGAAAGTAAGAAATATCGTCGATCTTCTCGCCGGTTTCAGACCCAAAATATAGAAGATTTGCATGGAGATATAGAAGAGGTTTGAGGGAATTTTTAATCGCAGATAAACGCAGATAAACGCAGGCATATGCGGGATATTCCAATTTATTTGTATGGGATATTGGCATAAAATTTTTTGTGAAAAAATACAGAAAATTTGAAGTTTGTGGTATTATAAACATAATGAGAAAGCTGCCGCCATATATAGCCCTTCAAAAAAGGCCGACTAATTTCCTAGACAGTATTTAGCTTTAGAAACAATGAGCCGGCATCAGTAAATTTTGTTTGCAGATCGCCACATTTCCACCTAGAGAAAAAGGCACAATGATTCAGTAATCTACACCAAAGAAACAGCCACGCGAAAACCGCAATTCTTCCATCCGCTATTAGGCTCCTCCCTAGCGCGACCAGCACTGCGACAATTGCCGGGGGACTCGGTCAAAGCACCACCACGCAGCATCCGGTATTGTTTGTTTCCACCGGCATCCCACACACTGCCATCAACCGGCGCACCATGATAATTTTCATGCCCAGGATCGGCGCACCATTCCGCGACATTCCCGTGCATATCATAAAGTCCAAAGGCATTGGGTGGAAAACTCTCCACCAACATTGTTACGTGGCGAGACTTACCTTCTGGCTCAGAAGCATAGGTATGATTCCCGTCATAATTGGCTAAATCTGAGGTAATTGTCTCGCCAAAGTGAAAGGGTGTAATTGTTCCCCCGCGACAGGCATATTCCCATTCAGCTTCGCTGGGTAAGCGATAAAATCGGCCTGTTTTTTTAGTAAGTCGCGCACAGAATTCTACAGCATCGTGCCAGGTGACGTATTCAACCGGCGCGTTTGCTCCTTTAAAATGGGAGGGTTCTAGACTCAAATATTGTTTAACTTTAGGTAAAGACGCAACCGCTTTCCATTGCGCCTGAGTAACGGCAGATTTTCCCATAAAAAAGGGCGCTACAGTGACCCTGTGCTGCGGACTTTCGCTGTCGTCACGCTCTTTTTCAGTAGTGGGTGAACCCATCCAGAAAGTCCCCCCCGGGATAGAAACCATTTCCAAAATTACTCCGCCTCCCAGATTTTCGGCAAAGTATTCGGCTTCGTGGCGCTGTAGGTTAATGGGGTTTCCCGACGCATCCACTGTCACCACTTCAAAGTTAAAAGATTGTAAATTGACTTTCCCTCTACCACCTTGGACAAATGTAGTGGGGGTTGAGGTTGGTAGGATTGTAAGATTTCTGGGAGCAACCGGCTGAACATTCAAGGCTTCTAACACTTCGGTTGCTGATTGATAGCGATCTTTAACATAATCTTGGAGCAGCTTATCTAAAACTTCTCCTAATTGAGTGCTAACAGTTGTGCCACGTGGCAGTTTTTCTCGCCATAACCAACAGGCTTCTAAAGGATCGTACAGCTCATCTGATCCATCTAAATCTGGGAAAATGCCGGTCATTAACCGAATGCAAGTTACCGCTAAACTGTACAAATCACTCGCCGGATAGGCCACACCTCGCATTGCTTGTTCTATTGGCGCATAGCCGGGAGTTCCTAAGAGTGTTCCCTGCTGACTTAATGAAGTGCCAGACATTTGTTTAGCCACTCCAAAGTCAATTAAGATTAATTTGCCATCACTTACCCGGCGAATGATATTTTCTGGTTTAATATCTCGGTGAATGACTGGGCGATTGTGTACATACTGAAGAATCGGCAACAAATCATTTAATAATTCTCTAATTTTTGCTTCGCTGAACGTTCCTTTCTCTTCGAGTTCTTCAATTAAAGTTTGCCCTTTGATGTACTGTTGCACCAAATATAGATAAGTATCCTGCTCAAAATAGGCAAATAACGTTGGAATTTGGGGATGATCTTCTAAGTGCAACAGTCGTTCGGCTTCTTGATGAAACAGTTCAATTGCCTTTTGTAGTGCCGGCGCAGAGGTTTGAATGGCCGGCGAGGGTGAAAACTGTTTGACCACACAAATTGCTTTGCGCCGGTCTTCGTCTTCTGCTAAATAAGTTTTGCCAAAACCCCCTTGACCCAGTGCAGAAATTATGCAGTATCTCCCTCTGAGCAATGGCACCAATTTTGTGCCACAACTAACACAGAAATTTGTGCCATCTGGGTTTTGTGGTTTCTGACAGGAGGGATTGAGACAATAAGGCATGGCAGAGGCGAAAGGCGGTGGGGGTTGTCTCTATTCTGCCATCGGGTCATCATCAATTGCTATGTCTTTCTAACGCTAAACTGGACAGTGTTGATTCAAATTCCTCACCATGTCAGATTCCAATCAAGCTCTAGAATATCCAAAAACCCGCAAAGCTGATCAAATTGATGATTATCACGGAACGCCGGTTGCCGACTTTTACCGATGGCTAGAAGATCCCGATTCAGAGGAAACAAAAACTTGGGTTGACGCGCAAAATCAAGTTACATTTAGCTACCTTGAGCAAATTCCCGCACGAGAAAAAATCAAACAACGCCTTACCCAACTTTGGGATTACGAAAAATACAGCATTCCTTTCAAAAAAAACAATCGATATTTTTATTTTAAAAATGATGGATTGCAAAACCAAAGTGTGTTGTACACGTTAACATCCCTTGACGACGAACCAAGATTATTGTTAGATCCGAATAAACTTTCTGAAGATGGCACGGTTGCGCTTTCGGGTTTATCTATCAGTGAAGATGGGCAATTTTTAGCGTATGGTTTATCTTCTTCTGGATCGGATTGGCAAGAGTGGAAAGTGCGGGATATTGAAACCGGCAACGATCTTTCCGATCATTTGAAATGGATTAAATTTTCTGGCGCTTCTTGGACTCACGATGCTCAAGGCTTTTTCTATAGCCGGTATGATGAGCCGAACGAAAAGACCCAATTAGAAGATGTTAATTATTACCAAAAACTATTCTATCACCGGCTCGGCACTTCTCAATCTGAAGATGTGTTAATTTATGAGCGTCCCGACGAAAAAGAATGGGGGTTTGCCGGCGGTGTTACCGAAGATGGCAAATATCTCGTCATTTCTGTTTGGCGTGGAACTGACCCTAAAAATCTGGTTTTCTACAAAGATTTAACCAACTCAGATGCTCAAATCATCGAACTGATCAGCGAGTTTGAAGCCAGTTATAACATGATGGATAACGATGGCTCACTTTTCTGGTTTCGCACAGATTTAGATGCATCCCGTGGACGGGTAATTGCCATTGATATCAACAAGCCGGCGAAGGAAAACTGGCAAGAAATTATTCCCCAATCTGATGATGTTCTGGAAGGCGTTGGCTTACTTAATAATCAGTTTGTCGCTGATTATTTAAAAGATGCCCAAACTGTCGTTAAAATCTTTAACTTAGATGGCGCGTTTGTCCGAGAAGTGGAATTACCCGGAATTGGTTCAGCCGGCGGCTTTGATGGCAAGCGCTACGACACAGAAACTTTTTACAGTTTTACCAGCTACACAACACCGGCAACGATTTACCGCTACGACATGATCAGCGGGAAGAGTACCCTTTTCCGTCAGCCAAATGTTGATTTCAATCCCGATAATTACGAAACCAAACAAGTTTTCTATACTAGCAAAGATGGCACCCAAGTACCAATGTTTATTACCTACAGAAAGGGAATAAACTTAGATGGTAATAACCCAACCTATCTCTATGGCTACGGGGGCTTTAATATCTCCCTGACACCTAGCTTTTCAGTCGGACAATTGGTGTGGTTAGAACTCGGCGGAGTCTTGGTAATTCCTAATCTGCGCGGCGGTGGGGAATATGGCGAAGATTGGCATCAAGCCGGCATGAAATTAAATAAGCAAAATGTTTTTGATGATTTCATTACGGCAGCAGAATGGCTGATTGATAACCACTACACTCGCCCAGAAAAACTTGCAATTGGTGGCGGCAGTAATGGAGGATTATTAGTCGGTGCTTGCATGACTCAGCGCCCCGATTTATTTGGTGCTGCACTGCCGGCAGTCGGTGTAATGGATATGCTACGATTCCATAAATTTACCATCGGTTGGGCTTGGTGTTCTGAATATGGTTCCCCAGAAAACCCCGAAGAATTTCAAGTGCTGCATCAGTATTCGCCGCTGCACAATCTTAAGCCTGAAACTGCTTACCCAGCAACCCTAATTATTACAGCGGATCATGATGATCGGGTAGTACCGGCACACAGTTTTAAGTTTGCCGCTGCCTTACAAGAAGCACATCAAAGCGAGAAGCCGGTGTTAATTCGCATTGAAACCAAAGCTGGACACGGTGCCGGTAAACCCACTGCTAAAATTATCGAAGAACTTGCCGACAAGTGGGCTTTTTTAGTGCGAACACTCGATATCGCTGTTAACTAATCCTCTTAGGTAAGGCAGAAATTCTCCAACTTACTTGCTAAACATTGGCTGACAGGAAAGGTAAAGCTTCAGCGATGGTATCTTTGACTGTCAGCCCTTGTTCTTTTGCCCAAAACTCGCTTAAAAAATGAATTTGTCGCAATCCAACAATTAAATTTAATCCCGGTATAAACATCCACCAAACAACAAGCGGTTCTTTCATTCCGGCTTGCCGGTAGAGTTGATTGACTGTGTGATAAAGCTTGAATTGCACAATATAAATCCAGACTATTCCCAGTAGAGAAAACCATCCGAACCATCCCGGAACATCAGGATCAAAAATCCGCAGCAATTGAGGAATGATAATACCTAATACAAACGGCAATAAACATCGCGTACCAGACCAACCGTAACCATTATACCGGCGCAACTCTTCTTGAATAATCCACTTGTACCAGCCATAGTACAGCAGCAGGCTAAGTCCAGATAGGAAAATCACTCGCCACAGGGGACGCGGTTTACCGAAAGGCTTTGTAGACATACTCATGGGATTAGGAACTAACTATTTTTCCAAGTAGTTAACATTTCGTAATATACAACAAAGGTTTGCAGATGTAGCCACAACTACAGCTAATTTTTCAGTATTTCCCCCAAATTTATAGAAAGTATAAAATTTAAATTTCCGCATTTCTACAGAAAAAATCGAGAAAATTTAACGATTTGTGAGATTAAAATTAACAATTTTAGAGAAACATTTGATTTGATAATTTCGTCGCCACTTGATGAGTATACTCACTTAATTCTCCGGGGTGGATCGTGATTACTCTGATCTTGGTGCATCGAATTCCTAATCTACCGACTCAAAGTTGGACTTTTGAAGACGAATCAGTGATTCGCATCGGGCGATCATCTGATAATCATGTGATTATTCATAGCGCTGTGGTTTCCCGCTACCACGTTGAATTGCAGCGCAAAGGTTGCAAATGGAAGATTCTAAATTTAGGCGGGAATGGAACTTATTCGGATGAAAATCTCATCACCCAAGCGCCGGTTGTGGATGGAATGCTTTTGCGCTTGGCGCGTTCTGGCCCTCAGCTACAAATAAAAGTGGGGGCAAATGTATTTAAAAATACGCCAAAAATCTTGCCGGCAAAGGAGGTATTGGCCGGCTAGGCAGGGTTGGGGGCAATCAGCTGGCAGATAGCTTGAGCAGTTGCCGGCGCGAGTAAAACACCGTTGCGATAGTGGCCGGTGGCGAGTAAAACATTAGAATAGCCGGCCAAATGACCAATCACCGGCGCGGGGCGTCCTTCCGGGCGAGGGCGCAAACCCGACCACTTTCTAATCACAGCAGCCTCGGCTAAAGCTGGGCAAAGAGCGATCGCTTGCTGCAAAACTGCCTCAAGCTGTGTGGCATCAGCCACCGGCTCATTTCCATTTTCAGGAAACTCAACCGTCGCCCCCACCCAATAATCTGCGGCAGCTTGCGATTGGGTGCCACAAGGCACGATATGCACATCATCGCCGGTGATCACCGGCTGCAAATCCCGACGCCCTAAAGGATGCCGTAAGCGCAGGTGCAAGGCTTGCCCCAGCACAGGTTTAATCTCAATCGGCTGTTTTAATGCTGAACTTAGCTGGGTGGAACCCAAACCGGCAGCGAGCACAACCCAGTCTACCGGCATGAGTCCGGCTGTTGTGTAAATGTGCCGACAAACCTGCTGATCATCCGGCATTGTGGCCCGATTAAATTCTTCCGCCGCTACGCCAAACTTAAATATCACGCCATTGCGCCTCGCAGCGTCAACCAAAGCTTGCGTTAGCGCCACCGGATCAACTTGCCGGTCTTGGGGCGAATAAATTGCGCCAATCAGCTGCTGGCAACCAAGTTGCGGAAAGTTAGACTTAACCGTAGTTTTATCTAAAATTTTTAACGCCAAACCCTGCGACTGTCGAATATCCGCCAATATTTGCCACCTGGCCATCTCCTCATCCGCAAAACATAGCATCAGAATGCCCTGCCGGTTGTAAGGAATTTGGCGACCCGTCAGCTTCTCTAACTCTGGAATTAACGTTTCATAGCGCTGCAGACTCGCAAGGCGCATTTTCCACGCCCTGCCCTTCACTTTCTGAGAAATCGCGCCCATTAAAACACCGAGGGCCGCGCCCGTAGCCGCCTCTGCCGGGGGTTGCCGGTCGAGTACCGTAATTTTTAACCCCTCAAGCCGACTAAGTTCATAAGCGATCATCGCCCCAACGACACCGCACCCGATAACTGCAACATGACTCATTAATTTAATCTAGCAGGCGAGTGGAGGAGAGTGGGACAGTGGCGGTTTACTTGTATCTATCTGCACTAGAGCGATCAAACTTAAAATGTGGAAGATTTGCTCTACAGTTGTGAGTTCATTTCAGAAAGAAGTCTAGAGTTTAGATTTAAAAGCTCAATCTAAACTCCAAACTTTAAACTTTAAACTCGATCACACTTGGGGAATTGCTTGCAAGAAGGCGTTGAAATCCTTCATCGCTTCCCCAAAATTTTGCACGGCTACTTCATAGTTGCTCTCTTGAGCGGCTTTATCAAGCGCTTCTAGATGAACAAAAATGTCTTTAGCTGCTTGACGTGCTGCCGACTGCTCTTTGGGAAGGAGATTTTGGCTGAGGTAGGCCATGTCTTGACGCAGGCTGCCCAAGGGGCCATGAATAAACGTCTGCACATTTACCCAGTCGCGGTTTTTGAGCAGGCTTGGGAGTGCACCCATACGATCGCGCAAATCAGTGATTTTTGGGACGTATTTGTGAATTTGCTCAATTTGAGCCGTGGTGTAGGTGGGAGGCTTGGTTGCTGTCGGACTGCTACAGCTGACCACAAATACAGTCAGAATTGCCAGAATGCCGGCCAGAATTGAACGATAGCGTGCGGTAAACATTATTTTTGCGATTAACTACTGAATAGTCTTGCCAACAAAAATATATCAACATGGGGGGGCACAAATCGGCACTTCGTTGCCAAGGATAAATAATCTAATGAGCCACACAGACTCCTAAGGACTACAGCGCGGGCTTCTCTTCTCAATGACAACCTTAACTTAAGTACCCCGCTTGCCCAGAACGTTTTGATTGGCGTAGGTAGCAAATTGAGCCATCTATATACTAAATTATTTTATATCTGTCAATGACTTTTGTCACCGAGATAGCAATATCTTTTCACAAACATTCATGGAACACATCACCTCCTACGCTCAAGCAATCAAGCATATTGAACGAATCGAGTTTGCGTAGAACAATGAAATCTCAGGCTCTGCTGGAAAGCATAGATAGAATCAGCTTTAGTTCAGTTACGCTCGAAGAATTATTTGCTCGCAGCTTGAGTACAAGCAGCATCACCCGGAAAGATTGCTATCTCCTGCAAGAGGCTCTGTTGCGTAATTCCCTTAGTGAAGACCATCAAGCAATTATTACCCGGATACTCTACTGCGTGCGTCGGGGAACGCTGAAACTGATTGATTAAATTTTAATAAATTAAAGAAAAGGGAAGAAAATTTTGAATTCGTGAATTTGAATTGAGAAATCTTACTCAAAATTCATGCCTTCAGAATTTTTCCTTTATCCTTAAGCGATAACCTGGAATATATTAAACAGTTAAACTTTTTTTAAAATAAATGTTTATTTCCGATAAACCGGCAGCGTGAAGTGAAAACAACTGCCTTGATCGGGAACAGAATCTACCCAAATTTGGCCGTGATGCGCCCGAATGATCCGCTGGCACAAAGAAAGACCGATTCCATAACCGTCTTGAGTTTCATCGCGTTTTAGGCGGAAATGGTCTTCAAAAATGTGCTGTTGATTTTCCTTAGGAATTCCCAAACCATTATCGCAAATACTTACCTGAACTTTTTGAGTCGTGCGGTGAAGCACAGAGACTTGAATGATGCCGCCTTCAAGCGTATATTTAATGGCATTATCTAAAAGATTAACGATTACTTGGCGCACCCGCTCTTGATCCGCATAAACGTTAGGTAAATCGCTGGGAATATCTGTTTTCAAAACCTGGGATTTTTGGCTTAAGCGATCTTGAAATTGTTCAATCGCATCCTCGCAGAGATTGACAAGATTGAGCGGTTTGGGGTGAATGCGTAATTGAGCATTTGAACCGTTCGCCGCTTGCAGAAGCTCGGTGATCATTCGGTTAATAAAACGGGTTTGAGTGCGGGCGTGTTTTATTAACTGAGCAGTTAAAGCCGGCGTTAAGCTAAAATTTCTGCCATTTTGGGGCGCATAATTAGTCTCTAAGGTTTCTAGCGCAATCGAGGCTGCCGTGAGGGGATTGCGGAGATCGTGCGCTAGCATCGCAATTAGCCGGTCTTTGAACTGTAGCTGATCGAGCAGTTCTTCTTTTTCTTGCTTGAGACAAAAAATTTCGTCCGACAGTCGCATCATTTCCGCCGAATAAGTCACCGAACTGATACAGGTTTCTGAAGTGACCGATTCGACTGATTCGGCTTTAGACTTTAAGTGAACCATGTAATCGGCAACACAGCGCTGCCACCGCGACCAGCAATTTTCTAATTGGCCAACCAAATTCGAGCCGGCTAGAATCTGCCTAGGTTCAGGATGGATTTTAATCAGCGCCGGCGTGGCGATGAGTTTGAAGTGTTCTGCTAAATAGGGGTGTTCTCCCACATCAACGATCTGCAGCTCAAACGGGTAATCTGTCTTCACTTCTTGCAGATAATGGCGAATTTGCCGGATGTGGTGCCGGGAGTTCGGACGTTTATCTACAAACAGCAGCAGCTGTAAAGGTGCATCAGAGTTGGTAGGCTTTTCAAAAGATGCTAACATCCAATCCCTTTTGAGCAACGCTGGTAAATAGGTTACGCATTTTTCACTGCGGGCTAATTGAACCTTGCCCAGGAAAATATCTTTCTTTTTTCTTTATATATCTAAATTAACCTGTTTGGGTGTATAAATCATCATGTTACGCATCTGTCGTTGGTATGGCATTGTGTGTGAGTGGGCGACAACCCATCATGGGGAGGTGACACAGCAGGGATATCTTGAGCCGATGAGTTAAACATGAGAGCCTTAACATTCTGTCAAAGTGAGTGAGTGATGTTGTTGCGCTTGCATAAAGATCCCTGGCGGTTAGTCGTGAGTGTTGCGGCTGCGTTTTTTGTCCTCAGCCTAATCTTCACGCTGCACCGGCACTTCAGTTTCTACGCCTCCTATGACCAAGGAATTTTTAACCAGGTCTTTTGGAATGGCATTCATGGGCGTTTCTTTCAAAGTTCTCTCTCTTCTACCCTATCAACCAACGTCGTTCACGATGGTCAAGTTCCAGAGGTTTTTTACCACCGGCTAGGGCAGCATTTTACCCCAGCTTTGTTGCTGTGGCTGCCTCTATACGCCCTGTTTCCCTCTCCCGTGACCCTGATTATATTGCAGGTAACATTAGTCACCTGTGCCGGCGGGGTGCTGTATTTACTAGCTAGAGAGTATTTAGAGCCGACTTTATCAGCCCGGATCGCCGTTAGCTTTTATGCAGCCAATGCCATAATTGGCCCAACTTTATCAAACTTCCACGACCTCTGTCAGATCCCCCTGTTTGTATTTGGGCTGCTACTGGCGATGGAAAAACGCTGGTGGTGGCTATTTTGGCTTTTGGCAATTTTGATTTTAGCCGTTAGGGAAGATAGCGGAGTTATCTTATTTGGCGTCGGTTTTTATGCAATTGTCAGCAAGCGATTTCCCCGCGTTGGCTTAGCTGTATGCACCCTCAGCTTTGCCTATATGGTGATTCTCACCAATGCAATCATGCCGTTATTTTCCCACGATATTTCTCGCCGGTTCATGATAGAGCGGTTTGGTCACTTTGTAGACAATGACAAAGCCACTACGCTAGATGTTCTTTGGGCTATTATCAGTAAACCGTGGCGATTGATTGCAGAATTATTCTCACCATTTTTTGGCACGATTAAATATTTGCTAGGTCAATGGTTGCCCTTGGCATTTGTGCCGGCAATCTCACCGGCTTCTTGGGCAATTGCTGGATTTCCCTTACTGCAAATTTTCATGCAGCGCGGCGAGTCTTCAATCGCGATTAATATTCGCTATGCAATGGCAGTTGTACCAGGGCTATTTTACGGCGCAATTCTCTGGTGGCACCACCATCCAGAATGGTTTAAAAAGCCATCATTTCGACGGTTTTGGACGGGTTGTATCGGCCTTTCCTTGATATTTTCCTTAACCTCCAACCCGAATCGAACGTTTTCTTTCCTAATCCCAGATTCCATTCAGCCATTGGTGTATGTGTCACTGCCTAGACAGTGGCATCATGTGGGTTGTATCCGCTCATTTTTAAAACAAATTCCACCGGATGCCAGCGTTTCTGCCAGCACCTATATTGTGCCCCATCTGTCTAGCCGGCGAGAAATCCTTCGCTTCCCTGATTTACAGCTACGCAATGATGCCAGGGAAATTGAGAAAGTTGACTATGCGATTGCTGACTTGTGGCAATTACAGCAGTACCAAGTTGCCTTTAAAAGTGATCGGCATAAATTGACGAAGGAAATGGTGCCGGTGATCGAGCAGGTCACGGGGAACGGAGAATATGGCATTGTTGGTTTTAAAGATGGCGTCATTTTTATGCAAAAAGGTACGGCTACTGAACCGGCTGCTGTAGCCGCATGGCAAGCTTTTCGCAAAGAAATTGAACCGATCTTGCAGAAACCCCTCTAGAAGGATGGGGCAAGGCTGCGCCAACCTAAAGGTATAGGCGAGTCTGTGGTCATTCCCCACAGGCGAGGGATGGGGGAAAGTGGAGAAACGTACCACTTTCCCATCTCTCATCGTTCCTCTCTGCTTCCTCTAGCCTCTAACCAGTCATTCCCTCAAAAGAGTTTATGCGGAAGGATTTTTTTTGTGCCATTCTGGGGATATTAAGGTAATAAACATTCATAAGTTTATGTAAAGTTCTAGAAATCCTTGATTGAGATTTAAAACGATGAAAATTCTTGTATTGAGTTGGGAATTTCCACCCAGACTTGTAGGAGGAATTGCCCGCCATGTAGCAGAGTTATATCCGGAATTGGTGAAGTTGGGACATGAGGTTCATTTAATCACCGTAGAGTTCGGCCAAGCACCCATGTATGAGGTGGTGGATGGAATTCGGGTGCATCGGGTGCCGGTGGGCCACAATCACGACTTTTTCCAGTGGATTGGCAACATGAATATAAGCATGGGCCATCATGGGGGCAAGTTGATGTTAGAAGAAGGCCCTTTTGATTTAATCCACGCCCATGATTGGCTGGTGGGAGATGCGGCAATTGCCCTGAAGCACAATTTTAAGGTGCCCCTCATTGCCACGATCCACGCCACAGAATATGGCCGGTATAACGGCATCTACAAAGATGAAAACCGCTACATTAGCGACAAAGAAAAAGATTTGGTTTATAACGCGTGGCGTGTCATTGTCTGTAGCGACTATATGCGGCGAGAGGTGGCGTTGGCGTTAAATAGTCCGTGGGACAAGGTGGATGTGATTTACAATGGCATCCGTTCGGAGAAGAAACCGCGCTTGCACCAATTTGACGCTTGGAACTTCCGCCGGCGCTTTGCTGCTGATGATGAGAGAATCGTCTACTATGTAGGCCGGATGAGCTATGAAAAAGGTGTGTCTGTCCTGCTAAGTGCCGCGCCCAAGGTGATTTGGGAAATGGGGGGTCGTGTTAAATTTGTGATTATTGGCGGTGGCCCGACTGACCATTTGAAGAAAGCCGCTTGGGATATTGGGATTTGGGATGATTGCTATTTCACCGGCTTTATGCCCGAAGATGATTTGCATAAATTTCAGGCAATCGCCAATTGTGCGGTTTTCCCAAGTCTCTACGAACCTTTTGGCATTGTGGCACTAGAAAGTTTTGCGGCGCGGGTGCCGGTTGTCGTTTCAGATACCGGCGGTTTACCAGAGGTAGTGCAGCACACCAAAACCGGCATCGTGACTTGGGTGAATAATTACCATTCTTTAGCTTGGGGCATTCTGGAGGTGTTGAAGAACCCTGGTTACGCCCAGTGGCTGGTTGATAATGCTTACGAGGATTTGGAACGCCGGTTTAATTGGCCAAAGCTGGCGCTACAGACTGAGAACGTCTACCGGCGCGTTGTTCAAGAGCGAGTGCAGGTGACATGGTAAGCAAAGAATATCAATTTGTGGGGCCGGCTTCTCGCCGGCTTATAAAAATGATAGGTAAAGTGGTTAGCTTACAAAATTTATCGGCTGGTGTTTTTATTGCACCACTCATCAATTTTCTTTTCTATTAAATAATATTTAATTTTTTTAATATCTGCTGAGAGTTGCAAGAACACTGGACAATTTTTCCACTAATACACAAGCTCAGGTTTTTCTTGGGAGTGCAAGATCGCAGATCAAAGGTAGATGATCTGAACCTATATTCCCAAGAGTTTTAGTATCTCTAACTTTAATTTTTGAACTAACTAAACAATGATCTAAAGGAATGTACAGCAGGGGAGATTGAGCCGGCCAAGTTGGTAAAATACCAAAGCCGGCCCTTGTGTTATGAAGTCCGGATTTTTGGATAAACTGTTTATAATAGGGCGACCACATCGTTGCATTCAAATCTCCAACAACTAAATGTGGATTTTTGAGCTGCTGCACATATTTACTAATTTCTTCGAGCTGTGTGTTTCGCCCGTTAAAGTATTCTTGATTACTGGGGGGTAGTGGATGTGTGGCAACGATGGAAATGATTTGGTCGGAAAACCTGACATCTGCCAGTAAACTCACCACATCTTCATCCGCAAAAAACTTATAAGCTGGATCGTTAAGGGCTGTTTTGCTGTATAGGGCGATACCAAAGTTATCTTCTCTGGGATAAACCAAAGAATAAGGCAGAATATCCTGAATCGCTTCTAGCTGTTTTGACCAAACTTCATTCACTTCTAAGAAAACTGCAATATCAGGTGAGTTTTTCTCTACCAGGGAGATAATTTTTGAGTATTGTCGGTTAGAAGTTAAGACATTTGCCAGCAAAACCTTCATCGGAGTGCCGGCAGGAACAGCGGCATCTGTTAGTTGAGGGATATACCAAGGAACGATAACAGCAAGGTTGAGCGCGACACAGAAGAGGCTGACAAGACTCAACCACTTGCGACGTGTCACAGAGAAAAAAATTAAGGCAATACACCCAACACCCAGGTATTGCAGTTTAAAATGGCTCGTGAGTTCTAAATACCTGTGGGAGCCTCCCAAATAACCTGTCAGAGAAAACAGTGTAGAAAAAACTGTTCCTATAATTAGCCAGCGTAAAAGCGCGTTTTTAACTTGAGCCTGCCAGCCTTCAATTTTCAAAAAGTGCTGTATAAACTGCATAAACTATGTTAGTAGAGTGTTTTTCCTTGACAACCCCCCTTTATGGATAGGCAAGAGCCGGCAAGCCGATGATAACGCAGTCAATTTTACCGTTTAAATTTTAGATTTTTAGGTTTGCAGAACAATAGCAAGTATGATGTTGTCAGCGCATTTTCTAGCACTTAAGCGGCTAGAAAAACTTATGGATCAATCAGGGTGCTCACTATCTACAACTGACCAGCTAGCTTACCTGTGGGCGTAATCGCTTAACTATTAAGCTGAAACATACACCCCGCACGGGCCTCAGCGCAATTACGCAGCCATTTTTAGCCGAATGGTGTGCGATGACACAACAACCATCAGCCCACAAAGCTATGGTTGGCGCTAGACAAAGCTTCGGAATACTGTAACATTAGCATTACAAACTTAGATGCCAACGCCGGTGATCGCAATCTATCCTGGTAGCTTCGATCCGATAACTCTGGGTCACCTCGACATCATCGAGCGAGGCTGTAGGCTCTTTGAGCTTGTGATCGTGGCGGTGGTACGCAATCCCAACAAAACCCCCCTATTTACTGCAAACGAGCGCATCAACCAGATTCGCGCTTCTACTGGACATTTGTCAAACCTTGAAGTGGATAGCTTTGAGGGACTAACGGTGCACTATGCCAAAATGCGACAAGCCCTAGTCTTGCTTCGGGGGTTGCGTGTCCTCTCAGACTTTGAGATGGAACTGCAAATGGCGCTCACCAATAAAACCCTCTCAGATGAAATTGAAACAGTTTTTCTAGCCACTTCCAAGGAGTACAGTTTTTTAAGTAGTAGTGTAGTGAAAGAGATCGCCAGGTTCGGTGGCTCTGTCGATCACCTTGTTCCTAAACACGTCGCCCTAGATATTTCCAGATGCTACGCCAGGACACATCCCGGATCAATACCGACCGCACAGAACTCAACCCTCAGGATGAATCACTCCAGGGTGGATCAGGAGGGATAGATATCCAGCGCGAACTCAATCGGCTTGAGGAGATGATCCTCGACAGTCCGCGCATTCCGCTCACCAGACGCACGCTCATTGATGAAGAACAGGTGCTAGATCAGCTCGATCTCGTGCGCCTGAATCTGCCTGCGGCTTATCTCGAAGCCGAAGACGTTATCCGTCGCAAAGAGGAAATTCTGGGCCAAGCGGAACGGTACGCTCAGGAAATCCTTGCTGCTGCAGAGCAAGAAGCGACTCAGATTCTAGATGAAATGGGCCTAGTGCGGCAGGCCAAATTAGAAGCTGAGCAAATCCGGCTGCAAGTAGAGGAGGATTGTGAGTTAGCTCAAGAACAAACTCTTGCTGAAATTGAACGGGCACGCCGGCAAGCTCAACAGGAAATTGAAGAAATGCGGAATCGCGCCATAGCGGAGTGCGAAGAAATTCACAACGGCGCAGACGACTACGCTGATCGCGTCCTGAGAAACATCGAGCAGCAGCTGGGCGAAATGATGCGAGTCATCCAAAATGGCCGGCAGCAACTGCAGCAAGAGTCCGCCGCGCCCCATGCAGCTCCAGCACCTCAGCAGCGTCAGGTTCCGTCGCCGCGTCCTCCAGCTAGAAGCTAGGGACTAGGGGCTAGGGACGAAGGAGACAGCACTAGCTACCCAATCCCATCCCCACTTCCTCTAGCCTCTAATCTGGATACCAAAACATTCCTTTGATGCCCTCTGGATCGGGCATAAAGCCAAGATTTCGGTAAAAATCCACAACATGAGGATCAGCGAAGAGGGTGATGTTGCTGATATCTTCACTGCGAAGTTTTTTGATCAGGTACTTCATCAGTGCCTTACCCAATCCCTTGCTTTGGTAATCTGGGTGAACCACCACATCCCAGAGTGTGGCATTAAACGCATGGTCTGAGGTGGCGCGGGCAAAGCCTATAAGACGGCGCTGGGTTCCTCGCTGCTCCCACATCGAAACGACGAGAAAACTGTGCTGAATGGCTTTTTTGACCTTGCGGAGCGGACGTCGAGACCAACCGACGGCATCGCAGAGTTCTTCAAGTTCGTAGAGGTCAATGTCCCGATCTGTACTGAAATAAATCCGAACATTAGAACCGGCACGTTCGCGTAGCATCTCCGGAGAAGAATCGCGCAGCGTCTGGGTAAAAGAATCGCCGGCACCAAAAGGATATTCTTCACTTGGGCCTTTATTAGGAGCCGAAGAGGCGTCAGAACTGCTAAACAAGTTTTTCCAAAAACCCATGCAGGCTTGGTAATGGTAGTACAAGTAAGTTAACGCGCCTAATCCTTATAAAAGGAAAAGGTTTCTCAGGGAGGAAGTGTACCACTTATGCGGATTTTAAGCATCAAAGCAGTGTCACGAACCGTTAGCCGAGCGTTTTGACAGTGACGCCAGAACTTAGTCTGCATCCGAACCGGCGTTCGGTCTGACCAAGGCCAAATCTTCGTTTATCTAAAGTCGGTTTGCCGCTGTGATTACTGTGCGCCAGACATTGACCTTAAATCTGCACATGGGTGAGACGAAATGTTTTGGGAAAACCCCGCTGCAGCGCCCGCACCGTCGTGGATTTGCTGTTTCAAGTTTAACGTGTTTGCGGTTGATTGCACGAGCACCCCAGAACCCAATCCCTCAAAGGTTTTCGCTAAGAATTGCTGGGTGCGGCAACTCGCGGTAGCAACCTTAAGGCCGTTAGCTTGAGGGCGCACCCTGACAGGCGGGTGGAAAAACTGCGCTGGATACACCGGCCTCAACTTTTATAATCAAAAGTTCCCACACCCCTCAATTCAAGAATACGATGAGAAAGCCAGTGCATCATTGTTTTTCTGGAAAGTTGAGACAGATGAACCAGAACAGAGAGTTCTATAGTAGATGCACTGGGATTTGTATTCTCTAGTGCATTTGACCGGGCAAGCGAGTTTTTCCCAATTATGGCTGCGGGTTTGAAATCATCCACACTAGAACTTCTGAAGCGCTTTAACCGGGCGTTTCCTCAGTTCTATGAGCAATTCGTCAGCAGTGAAATCCAACTGCAAAACCTCAAGCTCGCCTACCAGCTCTACAAAACCAAGCAAGCTGTGATTGAGCTGAGACCTGAAGGTAACAAAAGTGCGCTGCATTTTGCCTACCGGAACCAGTCATTTTTACTGAGCGATATTTTTGGCGTTTTGGCTGCCTACGGACTAACGATCCACAGCCTGAGTTTGTATGGCCAAATCTATCCGCCTATGTTGGTTTTTATCAAGCTGGTGGTGTCGCGGGGGGGCAAAGCACTGACGGATAAAACTTCAGAAAATGTCTGTAGAGCCGTGCGAGAGGCACTAGCCGGCCATTTTGAAGTTGAAGAGATGCTGGCAGTGGAATTTAACTTGGATGCCGGTTTAGAAGACGTAGAGACTGAATTTTATGTTGACCCCGTCTTCCACCTGCCGGCTTTGTTAATTGAGGCGGATAACCAACCGGGATTGTTTTACAAGGTGATGTACGCGATTTGGCAAGAGGATCTATTGGTTGTCAATGCGAATTTGCTGGTTTGGCGGGGGCGAACTCGGTTGATTCTATACCTCTTAGGCCCAAATGAAAGCTTGATTCCCGATTACCTTGGCCACAAAATTTCCGAAAGTGTGCGGCAGAGATTGCTTGGCCGGCGATTTTGATGCCGGCTGTTATTGCTGATTCCTCGGCTCCGGTACACCGCTGTTCTGATTGCCGGTCTTTCCCGCAGAACTTCGGGATAGGATAAAAATATGGCAACTATTGATATTCAGGGCGTGCGGCACGCTTACGATTTAACCGCTCCCACTCCATGTGCTCCTGTACTCGTCTTCATCCACGGCTGGCTGCTCAGTCGTGGCTACTGGCAACCCCTAATTGAACGGTTGGCACCGGCTTATCAGTGCCTTGCTTACGATCTGCGCGGGTTCGGTGATTCTCAACTGTGCCAAAATCATCAGCAAAGCGACGGCAAAACCTTAGAGTTGGCCGCTTCTGACAGCACCTGTGTCGCAGTTTCCCGTTATACCCCAGCCGCCTACGCTCAAGATTTGGCCATTTTGCTGCAAGATCTGAATATTTCTAACGCTTGGGTGATCGGTCATTCCCTTGGCGGCAGCATTGGCTTGTGGGCGGCTTCCCAAATGCCTGAGTGCGTTAAAGGTGCAATTTGCATCAATGCCGGCGGTGGTATTTATCTCAAAGAAGAATTTGAACGATTTCGCTCTGCCGGCCAACAAATGTTGAAACTCCGCCCGCGCTGGCTTTCCTCTTGCCTTTCATCGATTTGCTGTTTGCGCGGGCGCAGGTGGCGCGTCCGATTGAGCGCATTTGGGGCCGGCAGCGGTTAATTGATTTTGTCATCGCTCACCCAGAGGCGGCTTTAGCAAGCTTACTCGATTCCACCACTGAAGCTGAGGTCAACAAATTACCGCAAGTTGTGTCAGAGCTTGAGCAGCCGGTTTATTTCATTGCCGGTGCGCGAGACTCGATTATGGCACCTAAATATGTACGCCATTTGGCTAGCTTTCACCCACTATTTCAAGTCGATGGTGACAATGTGATTGAAATTCCTGACTGCGGGCACCTGGCAATGCTTGAGCAGCCCGATGCAGTTGCCGGTGCCATCCGCAGCCTACTTTACCGCCACCTTTAATGAAGTCCAGCATTTATACATCTATCTTAAGATAGATGCCTCAAAATTTAATAATTTATTAAGATTGTATAAGCTTCTTTAAGAATTTATAAGAATTTTAGCTCTAACTCTTGCAGCACTCTATTTTTAGTCCAATATTTTTTATTTCATAAGACGATTTATCAATCAGTCTTTAAAGAAATCCCTAACTCAAGTACAGCTCAGATTAACCTAATGTTGCCGGGAAATATGATTGACTCCAGCCAAAATCTTCAACTTTCATTAGAGTTTTCTGATGAACAACTGCTCGCGCTTTGTGAAGCCGCCGATGTAATAGCCTGCGAGTGCCCTAGCTATTTAGTTCGTCTATTGCATGAAGTTAGAGAATTTCGTCATTACACCAGCGAATGTATTGAACGCTTTCCCGAAGATACCGCAACTCATGAATGGCTCAGCAATCGGGCGGCTCAGGTGGAAATGCTTCTAAGTATTACGATTTTAGAGTTTTTGGAAAAAGAAAATCTCCTAGATAATCACAATGAACTGAATCTTGCTCGGCTCTCGGAACGCAGTCGGAAACTTGCTCTGAGCAAAGTCCTGAATTAGTTTTTTGCAACGTACAATTAATTTTTTTATCTGAATTGAAAAAAGCCGAGTTTTACCCTGTTGATTTTTAAGGAAAACTGCGGCTTTTATGTTTAACAACTCTTTTGATAAAGCTGCATCACGTCTGAAAGCGACAGCCGAGACTGCACACCTAGGCTTAAGGGGGAAGTGTGTCCCCGATTTAAATGCTCAGATGCGGCACAGCCAATCATCGCAGCGTTATCGGTGCAAAACTTGAGGGGAGGAAACAGTACCCGTAAATTGTGTTCGCCGGCAGCCATTTGTAAATGCTTTCGCAGTCCACTGTTTGCCGCCACACCCCCACCCACAGCAATCGTGTTCAGTCCGTTGCTAATCGCACAGGCGATTGCTCTTTTTGTCAAGCTCCTAGCCACAGATTGCTGAAAGCTAGCTGCGATATCACTCACCGGCAACTCGTCTTGTTCCTGTTGCAGCTTTTGCACCAGCCGCAGCACGGCTGTTTTCAAGCCACTAAAACTTGAGTCATAAGGATGGTAACCGCCGGAGGGTAAAGAAATATTACCCTCTGGTAGCGGAAACGTTTGAGGGTTGCCTTGTGCGGCTAGCCGGTCAATGGCTGGACCTCCTGGATAGCCTAATTGCAATAACCGGGCCACTTTATCAAACGCTTCGCCGGCAGCATCATCACGCGTTTGTCCCAGGGTTTCATAGTTGCCGCAATCTTTAACATGAATCAAGCTCGTGTGGCCACCTGAAACCAACAAACAGAGAAACGGCGGGTTTAAAGAAGGTTCACTGAGATAGGAGGCGTAAATGTGACCTTCTAGGTGATGAACACCTAAAAAAGGCTTCTGATGGACAATGGCCAGGGTTTTAGCCGCACTTAACCCCACCAAAAGCGCCCCCACCAAGCCCGGAGCACAGGTGGCGGCGACCCCATCAATTTCTTGCCAGTTGAGGTTGGCTTCTTGAAATGCTTGGGCGATCAGTTGATTGATTGCTTCTAGGTGTTGACGCGATGCCACCTCAGGCACAACGCCTCCATACTGCCGGTGTGTGGCAATTTGAGAGGCAATAATACTGCTGCGAACTTGACGATTCTTAACAATCGCCACTGCTGTTTCGTCACAACTTGTTTCAATTGCTAAAACCGTTCCCATTGGCTGGTAATGTTTTGAAATGGATTGGCTACTACAAGTAGCTTAGACTTTCCTGAGTTCACTCAGAAGAGTAAAATTGCATCCAACTGAGGGCAAACTGGCCTGTATTAAGTCGCGGGGCGGTTTGTCCAAAAAACTTTGTGTTTTGTAACAAAAGGAAACAATTCCATGCGACGATTGTTAGCTTTAATTCTGGCGATTGGTCTTTGGATCAGTGTTGCCCCAACTGCCTTTGCCGGTGAGCCAAATGTGGCGGGGCTAGTGCCATGCAGCGAATCCCCTGCTTTTCAGCAACGGGCGCAAAATGCACGCAACACGACCAGCGACCCCCAGTCTGGACAAAAACGTTTTGAGCGTTATTCTCAAGCGCTATGCGGCCCTGAAGGGCTTCCTCACTTGATTCCCGATGGCCGCTGGAGTCATGCTGGAGACTTTATTATTCCGGGCATTCTCTTTCTCTACATTGCCGGCTGGATTGGTTGGGTGGGCCGCGCTTATCTCCAAGCGGTTCGCAAAACCGATAGCCCTGAAGAAAAAGAAATCATCATCGATGTTCCCACGGCAATTAAGTATATGCTAACCGGCTTTACCTGGCCGCTAGCAGCTATCAAAGAAGCCCTCAGTGGTGAACTGTATGCCAAAGATAATGAAATCCCGGTATCACCCCGCTAGTCCACTCTCAGTTGCTTAACTTTTTAAGGAGAATCAACCATCATGCAAGGTTTACCCAGATATCTTTCCTCCGCGCCGGTTCTCGCCACAATTTGGATTTCCCTTCAGGCTGCCGGCCTGATTGTGTTTAACTACTACTTCCCTGATTTGCTGTTCCATCCTCTCCCGTAGAGGGTTGGCGATCAGTTTGTAGGGGCGGGTTTTGTCGTTTAATATCGGGTTCGACATTAAGTTGTCAGCCAAACCCGCCCGTACATCTATTCGTGGCGACTCATAGCCGGTTTAAAACACAAATCTAGAAAACAAAACTCGTGGTCGTGTTGGGCAAGTGTGCCGCACAGAGCGCGAGTTTTATTATTACAGCAGAAAACGGATTTAGGTATAATTATTGTGTTTCTATTTTCCTTGAGATGATGCTTGTAAAAGCTGATTGATGGGAGAAGACATTGCAAACTTTTTTATTTAAATATGAGCCAATCTGTGCAATCGAAAAGTGACCCTAGGGATCGTGAAGTCGTCTACCCTGCCGGCGAGACGCAAGTGGGAAATCTGGCAACGCCGGTAAATGCTTCAACGCTAACGAAGGCTTTTATTAATAATTTGCCGGCTTATCGGAAGGGTTTGTTACCCCAGCGTCGCGGTTTAGAAATTGGGATGGCGCATGGATACTTTTTATTTGGCCCCTTTGCCTGGACAAATCCAGTTCGCGGCACTCAAGCTGGGAATTTGTTGGGATTAATGGAAGCGGCTAGCATCGTCGTGATTTTGACGTTTGCTTTGTCTTTGTATGCGACTGTGCTAGATGAAAACAAGCCGGTTTCCACAATTACCACACCCCATCCTCCAGAAGCCTTCAGCACACAAGAAGGCTGGAGTAATTTTGCAACAGGTTTTCTTGTCGGTGGAATAGGGGGCGCGATTTTCGCTTATTTGGTGTATCAAATTTTCATATAAATTGATAGACCTTAACAAGCCCATCATTATTTCAAAAAGCTGAGAAAAAACCACCCGATTGGAGGCTAGCCAAACCCGAGGGAGTCGAGTATAAAGGGGGAGTTCATCATCGCTTGTCGGCTGGGCTAACTCAGTGGCAAAAAGGAAGAGATGGCAATGGATAATCTCGGCGTGCAAGCATTTAACGAGTCCGTCTCAGAGAATTTATTCACCACAGATCAGGGAAACAAAGATATATTATCAATCGGCTCAAATCCCAACACTCCCCCAGCCGGATTTGATAGTGACTATTACCTAAGAGAAAATCTTGATGTAGCCGTAGCTGTTAGCAGCGGAGTCTATGAAAATAGCTGGGAACACTGGCTATTGCATGGCAAAGAAGAAGGAAGACTGCCCGCTGTCGGCACAACGCCAGATTTAATCAGCCAGATAACAGAAAATACCCCAACCGTCGCCCAGTCGGAAAATGATGCCCTCAGCAATGTGGGCATAAAAAAACAGCAAGAGTGGGGAAAAGTCGGGCTAAGTTTTATAGAAAATGCCGGCCAAGTAGACGCCGAAGTAAAATACCAAATAAAAGGTGCCGATCATACCTTCTATTTCACCCCCAATGAAGTCATCTTCACCGCACAATCAGAGGGAGAAGGAGAAACAGAAAACACATCCTCTGTAGTGCGAAGCAACTTAATCGGAGGCAATTTCAACCCC
This sequence comes from Microcoleus sp. FACHB-672, assembly GCF_014695725.1. Lineage (NCBI taxonomy): Bacteria > Bacillati > Cyanobacteriota > Cyanophyceae > Oscillatoriales > Microcoleaceae > Microcoleus > Microcoleus sp. FACHB-672. The sequence goes on from NZ_JACJOU010000019.1 coordinate 572,590, forward strand.
ACCATTGAAACCCTGGAAAAATTGCCAGGAGTCGCTAACTTCCTAAATGGAGACGATCCAAATCAATGGCAAACGGACGTTTCTACCTATGAAGGCGTAGTGTATCGAAACGTATACGAAGGCATCGACCGAATTTATAAAGGAACAGAAGGGCATTTAAAAGGGGAATTTATCGTAGCAGCCGGCGCAGATGCGGGACAAATAAAGATTCAATACAAAGGAATAAAAGACCTGCAATTGCGAGAAGATGGAGCGCTAATAATCAAGACAGAAACCGGAGAATTAATCGACTCAGCGCCCTATGTTTATCAGGAAATAAACGGAGAAATCAAAGAAGTTGAGTCGGCTTATAAATTGTTGGGAGATGGCACAGTCGGGTTTAGTTTAGGTGCTTATGATTCGGCACACACCCTGGTAATTGATCCAGTGCTGATTTACTCCGAAAACTTCCCAGATATATCAAATCAGGCAGCTTTTCTCGTAGGTGATAGGAGTAATAAACTAGCAGTAGACAGCGCCGGCAATGTTTATATTACCGGGTCTACAATAGCAGACAATTTCCCTACGGTTAATGCTTACCAAGCCACTCCCCCTGCTCCCTCGTCATCCAATATCTACAATATTTATAATGCTTTTGTTACCAAACTCGATGCCTCTGGCCAAACAATTATCTACTCTACCTACTTGGGTGGCGGCGGTGGTGATATGGGTGGCGACATTGCAGTTGACAGTGCCGGCAACGCCTACATCACGGGAGTAACCTTTTCCACCGACTTCCCCACAGTCAATCCCCTGAAACCTTCATCAGCTGGCAATGACGCCTTTGTTACCAAACTAAATGCCACGGGTAATGCTTTGCTCTACTCGACTTACTTGGGTGGTAGTTCTGAGGATATCGGCAAGAGCATAGCCCTTGATGGTGTCGGTAATATCTATGTGATGGGATCTACAAACTCCACTGACTTCCCCACACTGAATCCTCTACAAAGCCAGAGGGCCGGCGAGGATGATGGCTTTGTGAGCAAACTTAATCCCAGTGGTACAGCTTTAATTTACTCGACTTACTTGGGCGGCAGCGACAATGATGTGTTCCAAGACATGGCTTTAGACAACGCAGGTCATGTGTTTGTAACTGGATACACCAACTCTGATAATTTTCCCACCCAAAACGCTCTGCAAGGTCAGAGGGCAGGTGGCGGTGATGGCTTTGTCAGTAAGCTCAATGTCAGTGGCACCGCTTTGGTTTATTCCACCTACCTCGGCGGCAGTGGAGAGGACGGAATTAATGGCATTGCTGTAGATAGCTTGGGCAATGCCTATGTAAGTGGAAATACAGGGTCTAGTAACTTCCCACTTAAAAATGCCTGGCAAGTGGCGAAGGCAACCCTTACCAATAGCTTTGTGAGTAAGCTCAATGCCGATGGGACAGCTTTGGTTTACTCCACCTACCTTGCCAGCAGTTTTACTCACAATGATCAGGGTTCTCCAGCCGGCGCTGCTGACTATGGTAGCACTGTCCACGGTATTGCAGTAGACAACTCAGACAATGTCTACGCGACACTTAGTGAATACTACTCGTCATATGTAAATACAAGTTATGAAGGCCAAGAGTATTATTTTTATGGAGCCCGAACTAACTATTCTTCTCTCTTCAAGATTAATCCCCTTGGTACCAGTTATACAGTATCTCAAAATTATTTTTCTAGTTCTACAGGTTCTACTGAAATTGCGGTAGACAAGATGGGCAGTGTTTATGTAATGGGCTATCTGAATGCCAGCAGTAGTAGTGGTCTTTCGCGCAATACTAACATCGCCAAATACTACACCGGCAATCCCCTATTCACATTTGCCGAATTACTCGAACTAGAAAGCCAAGGCAAAGAACCCACCACCCTATACTTTGACGAAAAATATTATCTAGCCAATAACTCAGACGTCGCTGCCGATGTCGCAAAAGGTAACTATGCCGGTGGCGCACTTGAACATTATCAAAAATACGGTCAACTAGAAAACCGGCAACCCAGCCTCATATTTGACCCCATACTCTATCTCGAACAAAACCCAGATGTCAAAGATGCCGTGCAGAAAGGCGTTTATCGCAGCGCTTGGGAACACTTCGCCCGCTATGGGCAATATGAAGAACGTGACCCCAGGCTACAAATTTATGATGAAGCCTTCTATCTCGCCAACAACCCTGATGTCAAGCGGGACGTAGAAGCCGGAGTTTACCGCTACGGCTTTGAACACTTTATCCGCAATGGACAGTTTGAAAAGCGTGACCCTAGTGCTCTATTCAACACTCAATATTATTTGGCTACCAACCCCGATGTGGCAGAAGATGTCAGCCGAGGCGGTAGTGCCTTTAATCACTTTGTGCGCTACGGGATCTTAGAAAACCGACCCAACTTGTTAGAGAAAAACCGCAACCCCACCAATTTGTTTAATGCCAACCAGTATCTTAACCAAGATGAAGGTTTAGCAGCAGCAACGGCAACAGGCGAAGTGACAAGTGGGATTTTCCATTACTTAAAATTTGGTCAATTTGAGGGACGTTCACCGCGTCTGAAGTTGTTTGATGAAAAGTTTTATTTGGACAACAACCCGGATGTTGCGGTAGAGGTGACGAAGGGAACGTATCGCAGTGGATACGAACACTTTATCCGCCACGGACAAACCGAAAAACGCCGGCCTAGTGAGCAATATAACGAGGCTTTTTATCTAGCAAATAACAAGGATGTGGCGGCAGATGTAGCAAAGGGTTTATACCGCAGCGGCTTTGAACATTTCGTTAACTACGGTTCATCTGAAGGGCGGGCCGGCATCGGTTAAGGCAAACAAGTAATCCCTCTTTTGTTATTTCAGGGAGAGTAAAATCAGGGTACAACTCCTAAAACATTGCACAATAATGGTTACACCCCGTCGCCCAGCCGCTCCCACACTCAAGTTCATTGATGAGTATTGTCAAAACTATCAAGGCCTGTTTTCTCAAGTCAGAAATTACGAAGCCTTTAAGCTGTTACATCTTGGACTTCTATCAGAACTCCCACGTAAGTCTTTGCCTAAAATAGCGAGAGCTGCTGGATTATCCAATAGTCAATCCTTACATCATTTTTTAAGAGATTCTACCTGGTCAAGTCAAGCTTTCATACAGCGGAGATTACACTTATCCCTCTTTTGATTACTTCAGGGAGAGTAAAAGTTAGGCAGCAACGGAATAGGCAGCCTAGAAAGGTGTAGAACAAACGGGAAAAGTGTCCAAAATTTGCCGGAATTCGCTGAACTTGCGTTGAAACCGGGTCAGATTAAAGACCTCTAACCCAGGAGAGATTAAACAGTAAAAAAGGAAGGGCTGAATAATTAATCTGATATTGTTGAGTGCACTCTTCCAAGTTGTGCCATGCTCCCAACAACATCGTTGTTGGGAGCATGGCAATCAAGCGAGATGGAGCGGTTAACTGAGTCGATTGAACACAGAGATGTTCATCCGCCAAAGTTTGAAAATTCTAGGTCTTTAGACTGACCAGGAGGTAAGCACTAAAAACCAGTTCCCACCAGCGTTGGATACTGGCATAATCTGTCAAGCGATAATCGGCCCATCCTAACTCATTCTTGACTTGTTTAAAGCCGTATTCAATCCAATTTCTTAAGCTATAAAGTTGGGCCACTTGGAGGTCAATCTGACCCTTAAGATTTGTCATAATATACCAACTCCTGACCCCATTGGGGTCAGGAGTATCTCCTTTGGTAATTTGGTAGTAGCGAATTTTACGACGTTTACCGAAAATAATTTCTCGCAGAAATCTTGGTTCCGGTTGACGGTGAGACAGTTGCTGTTGGTAAGCTTTCCATCGGTTATACCGCACTCGGTCTCCAGGAGCAACTAATACGCTATGATTACTACGAATCGCCACAATAAAGTCTAGATTGAGAGCTTCTAAGGTGTCGATGACACGGCTACTCTCCCCATATAAACTATCGGCCAAAACGAGTTTTATGCGAAATCCCAGTGCTTTGAGTTCACAGATGATTTCTCTGGCTAATTGGGGTTTAGTTTTATAAGTATCCCCCAGCTTTAAGCAAGCTTTGGGTTTGAAAATCTTAAACAGCAACGGATAAGGGATTGTGCCCACTAACCCATAAGCACTAACGGATACAATCCCTCTTTCTGTCTTGCCTAAATTGCCAATGTACTGTTTATACCAATTCTTGAAACCAGTGCTACAAATCGTGTAGACTACTACCTGAGTAAAGTTAGAGAAAAAAATGGCCGGAGTCTGTCAGATAGAAATCACCGAAAGTGAAACCGAACTTAAGAAACGGCTGAGCCAAGAAAAAGGCTTTGTTGCATAACTAGAGAAAGAGACAGAAGTTACCTTTTGAGAGCAGGAGACTAAGCTTCAACCTTGTAGCTATCGGGTTTAGCCACACGAATCATGCGATTGAGTACAGCACACTTGAGGAAGAGTTCAACCGCCTGATTGTCAAAATTCCGCGCACTCAACTTGCCACCAAAAATTGTCTTGAAGCGAAACATCGTCGTCTCTGCTAAAGACCGTCGATGATAGTTGAAATCGCGCTTCCACTTTTTTCGCCCATGCTTGCGAATATAACGGAGATTCTCATCCCGTGGATGCAGTGGAGTGTTGCAATTGCCAGGCTGCCAGATGACAGCATCCTTGCGAGGCGGAATCACCGGCTGGGCACCCCGGTATGTAATGTCATCGTAGCAATGACGATGGTCGTAGGCTCCATCGGTGGAAACTTGCGCAATCTCTCCCTCAATCTGCTCTAACAGGTCGCCAAAAACTTCACCATCGTGGACATCCGGTGTTGTCACCATAGCCGCCACAATTTCTCCCGTTGCTTCATCAATGGCCAGGTGTAATTTGCGCCACGTCCGTCTTTTACTAAGGCCATGTTGTCGAGTCTTCCATTCTCCTTCTCCATACACCTTCACCCCCGTCGAATCGACCACTACATGGCGAGCACCGTCCTTGGGCACAACTGGAATCGGGATTGAGAGTTGACTGATTCGACGCGATAGGGTGCTGTGATCCGGTACGGGCAGGTCAATGCCCATCAACTCGAAGACCGATTCGAGAAATCCTTGGCACTGCCGTCCAGCCAAGTGATACACGGCCTTCACCGTTGCCATTGTCACGATTGCCTGGTCGCTGTAATAAACAGACGCTCCTCGTTTGCTGCTCAAGGTTTTGACAATCCACTCATCAAGCACCGATGCCTCAATCCTGAAGGTCAAGCTTCCCCTGTGCTTGAGTCCAGCGTTATACTCAGACCAGTTGCCGATGCGGTATTGAGCTTTTATGGCAGGTTTTTGTGTGGTAACTGAAACTTACCATGTCTCGCCCTTGCGCAATTCCTCTTCATGCAACAACGCC